>JBFIPX010000143.1:0-8714 GCA_041609895.1 Rhodothermales bacterium | reverse complement strand
TCATATTCACTATGAGCAAGGGAACGATCGACATGGACGAGGCTACGGAGGTCGTGCGTGTCAAGGACGAGGAGCGCGGTATATACTACGACTGAGGTCGCGGCGGCGCGGCACCGTTTTGGAGGAGAGAGTGCCCTATGCCCGTTGATGGCTTCGCCGCCACAATGCAACCTGGTCCCGTCGGCGCATCGATCGAACGACTACCGGATGCGTCCCGGATTGTCCTTGACGAAGCTGCCCCAGTTGCCGTATCTGCTGCCACCGTCGCGGGGGGTGTCTCGATGCGAGTGACAAAGCCCGACCGCAAGTGCGTCCGACGCATCGAGTCCCATGGTCTCGTCGTCAGCGGTTATTTCAAGTATGGAACGCACCATGTACCACACTTGCCTTTTGCTGGCGTTGCCGTTTCCGGTGACAGACTTCTTGACTTCCTTCGGTGTGTATTGAGCGACCGGGATCTGTCGGTTGAGGGCGGCGAGCATTGCAGCTGCCTGGGCACGTCCAAGCTTCAGCATGGACTGCGGGTTCTGTCCGTAGACTGGCATCTCGATGGCGCACTGATCTGGCATGCATCGCTCGATTACTTCCGTGAGCCGATCGTAGATGTTCTTTAGCCGAAGGTGCTGATCAGACGCAGCTCCGACGCGGATCACGCCGAACTCGATCACGGTCTCACGTTCCTGCTCGACGTGCAGCACGCCGAACCCGGTAAACCTTGAGCCGGGGTCGATGCCAAGGATTATCATGCTTCGGGCTTGATGGGCGAGATCTCGCTAGGCGATGGCTTCGATGGTAGCCTCGTCCAACTCCAGAGTCGAATATACGGCTTGGACATCCGCGTGGTCCTCGATCTTCTCGATGAGAGCTGCCACCTTGCGTGCATCCGCAGACTCGATCGTGACGGTTGTCGTCGGAATTCGTTGCAGCCCTGCCTCGACAGGCTCAATTCCGCGGTCCTTTACTGCCCCGCGAACCGCTGCGAAATCCTCCACGCTCGTCGTGACCACGTAAGTGTCATCGTCGTTCGTCAGGTCCTCCGCGCCCGCTTCGGCGACTAGTTCGAACAGCTCGACCTCGCCGATATCGGCGGCGTTGACTTCTATGATCCCCTTTCGCTCGAACAGGAACGCGACACTTCCGGACTGACCGAGGCTCCCGCCCGACTTGCTGAAGAGATGTCGGAGGTCGGCCACGGTTCTATTGGTGTTGTCAGTGAGCGCGTCGATGAAGATTGCAACTCCGGACGGACCGTACCCTTCGTAGCTCATCTCTACGTAGTCTTCGCCCTCGATCTCGCCTGTACCCCGCTTGATCGCCCGCTCGATGTTGTCCTTGGGCATGTTCTCAGCTTTTGCCCTGTCGACGGCGAGCGACAGGGCCGGGTTCATACCCACATCGCCGCCACCATCGCGTGCCGCCACCATGATCTCCCGCGTGATGCGAGCCCAAGCCTTCGATTTGCGGGCATCGGTCACAGCCTTTTGCCGCTTGATCTTGGACCACTTATTGTGACCAGCCATAGTGCCGCTAAGAAATTGACAAGTGTGTATCTGAGACCGCCACTGCGTTGATCATTCAATACCGTTTAGCGCGTCCGGTTGATCCGGGCCGCGCCGCACTTTGACGGTACCATCCCCAACCTTTTAGACATCGGTCACCGGTCCGCAACTCGATGGACGAACTTCAATCCCGACCACGTCTCGTCGACTGCGCACACCTTGACGTCGACCAGCCCATGACTGAGGCCTGCCTCGCGCACGATGTTGCCGTCCAAATCAGTTTCGACACCCGACGATTTTTTAGGCCACGAAATCCACACCATTCCGTCTTTAGCAATCGCTCCCTGCAGGGCAGGCATCATATGTTCGAGTTCGCTGCGACTGTCTGAAAAGAAGTGGACGAAGTTGGCGCGTCCATCATCGAGATCCAACCACGCCACGTCGGAGGGTGCGTCCTCGATTAGTTCGAAGTAGTTCTCAGGACCACCGACGAGTACCGCACGATAGCCGCTCTTGATACCAAGTTTGCGGGCGAGAGGGGATCCGGCGTATACGGCCGTGTTGTCTTTCATCGGTGCGCAGCTCGGTGAGCGGATCGAGCCTGGTTTGCCCCTGTTCTACGAAGATTTCCCTCGTGCGTCGACCGACAAGATCTCGACCACGTCGTCGCCATCGACAAGTACCATCTCATCTCGCGTGTCGACGGCCACGCAAGCGTGGTTGGGCACGAATCGAGCCCGATCGCCTACCTGCAGCGTCGAGCCTCCCTTAACCTCGACCCAGCCATGCTCTTCCGAGAGCGCCACGATGGTGGCATGCGGAAGCGGCGTCATCATGCGAGGGTTGTAGAGAAGGACGCCGTAGCCTTCGGTTGCGCGCCCGGTGTCGGCTGTGACAACCTTCTTGCCTGCGTCCAGGTAGATTCGCTCGACGCCGCTGCGATCGCGATGTCGGCTTATGACCGTGGCAAGTACGGTCAATGCACAGTTCTCAAGCTCCGTCGTTTCCAGCCCTACCTGAATTGCATCGTTGAACACGTAGTTACCGGGCCGAATCTCGGTGATTCGGAGACCCCTTCGCTCGGCATTCCGAAACCGTGACATCGTCGGGGTCGAACCGATACTGATGACTTCCGGCACGAGGTCCGTATCCCGCAAGTCCGCTGCGAAATCGAGTATGCGGTCACGCTCCTCGTTGGCGTGTCGAACGAGAGCGTCATCATATGACTCCTCTTCCGACGAGGGTCCGTGATAGGCGTTCCCCGCGTGCGTGAGCAGACCCCGCCAATTGAGACTCGGCAATTCGGCAACGTGTCGAACGAATTCCGCGCTGTCTGAGGCATCCCAGCGGACACCGCAGCGACCATATCCCGTGTCGACCTCAACGAGGACGTCGATTTCGTAGCCAGTTCCGCGGTACCAATCGGATAGCATCTTGGCGCCTTCCGGCGTGTCCACGCAGACAGATATCTTTGCATCGTGCTGCAGGGATGCTAGCCGCTCGTACGTCGAACGTCCAACGACCTCGTAAGCGATTCTGATGTCATCGAACCCTGCCGCCGCGTACACTTCCGCCTCGCCTACTTTGGCAACCGTTATTCCGGCGGCACCCAGCTCACGCTGACGATCAGCGATCGAAATGCAGCGATGCGTCTTTGTATGCGGGCGGAGCTCTACCGACTCACGATTAGCCAAATCCTGCATCCGCAACAGGTTGGATTCGAGTCGTGCCTTTTCGATCAGAAGCGCGGGAGTGCGAATCTCGTCGATAATCATGCGTGCCGGGTATAATGGCACGACTCCCCGGCCGTGCCTGACTTTCCCAAACCGGATGATACGGAGTTCGAGGTGGTCGCGCGACCGGTTACTGCCGCCTAACTGCTGCGGTGGGTACCGACTTGTCCCATCGCCACGCGCGCACGATTGCGGGCACGCTCCAGCGCGGCCTCATACTCGGCTCTCTCTTCCGCGGGAGCGTGTTTCAGCGCCTCGATGGCTCTCTCTTCTGCCTCGCGCGCACGGTCGACATCGATCTTCGACGCCGGTTCGGCGGTTTCGGCCAGGACCGTGACATTGTTCTCGAGGACCTCGAGAAATCCACCACTCGTCGCAAAAATGATCTTGTCGCCGTCGGCTTCCGTCACGAAGAGGGGCCCGATCTCAAAGGCCGCAATCATCGGTGCGTGATTATGGAGAACCTCAAAAGATCCCTCCACTCCGGGCGCACGTACGCCGGCTGCCTCGCCGCGAAATACGCTGCCGTCGGGTGAAACGATGTTGACATTCAGCGTCTTTGCCATGGCGATCGCCTATTCCTGCTGCAACATCTTCTCGCCGGCCTCGATCACCTCTTCGATTCCGCCCTTGTACATGAACGCGGACTCCGGAAGATGGTCGAGTTCGCCGTCGAGAATCATTCGGAAGCCGCGTATCGTGTCGTCGATTCGGACATACTTCCCGGAGAAACCGGTGAACTGCTCAGCGACATGGAAAGGTTGACTCATGTACCGCTGAGCGCGGCGGGCTCGTCCGACGACCAGTTTGTCCTCGTCGCTCAATTCGTCCATTCCGAGAATTGCGATGATGTCCTGCAGCTCCTTGTACCGCTGCAACAGCTGCTTCGTCTCCTGCGCGGTGTTGTAATGTTCGTCGCCAAGGATGCGTGCGTCGAGAATCCGGCTCGTCGAATCCAGTGGATCGATTGCCGGATAGATGCCGAGTGACGCGATCTGACGGGACAGAACGGTCGTGGCGTCAAGGTGTGCGAATGTCGTAGCCGGCGCTGGGTCGGTCAGATCGTCCGCGGGCACGTAGATAGCCTGCACGGAAGTGATCGATCCGCTCTTCGTTGAGGTGATGCGCTCCTGCAGTTCACCCATTTCGGTGGCCAGCGTAGGCTGATAGCCCACCGCGCTAGGCATCCGTCCCAGCAGCGCAGAAACTTCGGAGCCCGCCTGCGTGAAGCGGAAGATGTTGTCGACGAAGAAGAGCACGTCGCGCCCTCCGAGATCCCTGAAATATTCAGCGACCGTCAATCCCGAGAGGCCGACGCGGGCCCGGGCACCTGGCGGCTCGTTCATCTGGCCGAACACCAAGGTCGCCTGGCTTTCGGCAAGAGCTTTCATGTCCACTTTCGAGAGATCCCAACCACCCTCCTCCATCGACTTCATAAACGCATCGCCGTAGCGGATGACGCCGCTCTCGAGCATCTCCCTAAGGAGGTCGTTGCCTTCTCTGGTTCGCTCGCCCACACCGGCAAAGACGGACAGTCCTTCGTGCTCCTTCGCGATGTTGTTGATCAGCTCCATGATGAGGACGGTCTTGCCGACGCCGGCGCCACCGAAGAGACCAATCTTTCCCCCACGCGAATATGGTTCGAGAAGGTCGACCACCTTGATACCCGTTTCGAGCATTTCGACTTTCGTCGACAGCTCGTCAAAGGGCGGGGGTGCAGCATGGATCGGGCGCGTGCCGTCCGCCTTGGGCTGCGGGAGTCCATCTACCGCCTTTCCGATCACGTTGAACAACCGGCCCTTGATCTCATCGCCGGTGGGCATGGCGATGGGCTGACCCGTGTTGCGGACCGGTGTACCTCTCTTGATACCTTCCGTACTGTCCATGGCTACAGTCCGCACGCGATTCTCTCCGAGGTGCTGCTGCACCTCAAGCACGAGATCGTCGCCGCCCTCGGTGTCGATCACGAGTGCGTCCAGGATTTCCGGAACGGCGTCCGGGGCGAACTGGGCGTCGATCACAGGCCCTACGACCTGCACGACTTTTCCGGTTGTTTTCCCGTTGCTGCTAACCTGCATGGGCGTAGTACTAGATCTTAAAGAAAGCGTGATGGTCTACGCCAGAAATCGCTCAAGGCTGAAAATGTGCGAACCGTCGAAGCGCGGCGAGACTGTTGCAGTGGAGAAAAATAAGCCAGTTCTGTCCCAGTTTCCGCGAACAATCGGTCAAGAGAGAAAGCCCAGCCGTTGCCCGTTAGCGCGGAATCGTTATCGGACCGGGAAGGGTGACCGGTCTAACGCATCGCCACGCATGGAGCGTCGTGGAGCCCGGAGAGTCGCGAGGCCAGACTGATCCGCCGCGAAACAGCGGCAAGTCAGTCGGGATACGTGTAAGTCACGGTGTATCGGTCCACAGGTCCTTCCTCGGCGAAGGGCTCACCGTTGACTGTGACCCAGGCGTGCCCTTCAAGGCGGCCACTCTCCTTCACTACGCCAAACACGATTCGCGCCTCGCGTCCTGCCTTCCGCAAATAGTGGAATAGAATGAGAGACCGCTTCATGCAGTACCGGCTGCTGAATAATCGCCGCAGCACGCCTCGTGTCAGCCAGTTGATGCGGCCTATATCGATTCGGTCTGGGTTCGGTGCCCGAGGTGCGTCAAACGACACAACAAGCCTCTCGACAGATACCCTTTTCTGAAGAAAGAGGATCTTGCCAAGCATGCCGCATATCCTTGCCATCAACACCCAATCTCCCCGCTGCAGTTCGCGCCGGGAGTATACAGGCATTTCCTGCTCGGTAGGGTTTCGGCTTGCCGTGGGCGCATCTTCCATCCTTGGCTTATCGGCCGGTTGCTCCCCGGGCATGAGCGTCATCCGTCAAAATGCTGAAATCCGTCTGGCGATATGCTGACAAACTCTCCCTCCTCGCCCTGCATCCGTACCCCTTCGTCCGGTTCGGTGAAGATACCGATGACGGTTACGCTGCCATCATCGATGAGTGCAAAATCGTCGGGTCTCGCCGCGAACAGCAGTTCGTAATCCTCGCCCCCGTACAGTGCGAAGCTTACCGGATCGTCTTCGAAGTCGGTGGAAACCCCCTCGGCCTGTTCGTGCATCGGAATAGCGTCTCGGCGCAGGAGGGCACCGCACCCACTCTGACGACATAGGTGGTGGATCTCTGAAGAGAGTCCATCTGAAACGTCGATCAATGCTCGCGGCCTGAATCCTGCGGCTTCCCATGTGTTCACCAGATCCAGACGCGCCTTCGGCGTCAGCTGGCGGCCGACGACGTAGTCAAAACTTTCGAGATCCGGCTCGAAGCCCGTAGCCTCCTGCATCGCGATCCGCTCTTTGATGAGGACCTTGAGTCCCGCATAGGCCGAGCCCAGGTCGCCGCTGACGCACACGAGGTCCCCCGGACTCGCACCGCGGCGAAACACGACCCGGCGTTCTTCGACTTCACCGATGACAGTTACTGAAAGGCTCAGCTGGCGGGCAGCCGTGGTATCTCCGCCGACCATCGTCAGACCGTAAGCGTCGCATGCCTGCCTGATACCCGAATACAGCGATTCCATCATTTCAATGGAGATGCTGTGCGGTACCGCCACACTGATAACTGCGAAGCGAGGGCGCGCGTTCATCGCGGCCACGTCGCTCACGTTGACGGCGATCGACTTGAAGCCAAGGTGGCGCATCGGCATGATGGAGCGCTCGAAGTGAACTCCTTCAATTAGTGCGTCGACCGTGACGACCTGGTAAATGCCATCCGACTTCCGGATTACGGCCGCATCATCACCAATCCCACATATGACTTCGTCGTCGGCCGCCTCACCCAGGACGGTGTGCATGCGATCGATCAGTCCAAATTCGCCGACCTTCTGGATCGGGGTGAAGTCGTCTCCTCTCGTTTCCATTCGTAGCTCTCTAGTCTGACCTTGCCCTTGTCGGCAGACAAATCTTTCCGAGTATGGCGGATTCCGCCGCGCCCGTGACGGCTGCCAACGCCGTCGGCTGTTCGTTCAGGGTTTCGTGAGCCATCACCGCAAAGCATACGGCCTCACGGGCATCGGGGTCGATTCCGTGGTCCCGAGTTGTCGAGACCTGGGCACCGGGGAACGATTGCACCAGCCGACGCATCAGGTACCCGTTATGTGCGCCGCCACCACCAACGATGAGTTGAAAGCCACCTTCGCCAAACCCAGCATGCTCAACAATCGCTCCTGCCACCGTGCGGACGGTGAGCTCGCTGGCAGTGGTGATCAAGTCGTCATCGGTGCAGCTGCGCGAGCGGCCGCGCTCTACGAGCGTGTCAACGAAGGGAGCGCCGAAGCGTTCTCGACCGGTCGATTTCGGTGGCGAACGACGGTAGTACGAGTCCTCGAGCAGTGCGTCCAGTAGTGGCTCGCATACTGCGCCAGTATGTGCACGCTGTCCACCTTCGTCAAACGACTGGCCAAATAGACGGTCCATCAGCGCATCGATAACCATGTTGGCCGGACCGGTATCGAAAGCAATCACTTCGTCCGCTGACCCGCCTGCCTTCAGGATGGTGATGTTCGCGATGCCTCCGAGATTGAGTAGGACCCGATTGATCTGCCTGTCGCTGAATAGCGCATAGTCACCATAGGGCACGAGCGGCGCCCCCTGACCGCCAAGTGCCATGTCGGCAACCCGAAAGTCGCCTATTACGGTTACCCCGATCAGGTTCGCAAGTACCGACGGGTCACCGATCTGTAGCGTCGAGCGCGTAGGTACGCCGGCGACCACCTCGGTCTCCGGGACATGATGAACCGTCTGGCCATGAGATCCGACGAGATCGAGGTCGGACACATCGATGCCCGCATTTGCGCAGGCGTTTCGGGCTGTTGCCGCGAACTCGACTGCAATTCGAAAGTTGAGCTGCGAGAGCTCCTGAACGGATGAAGTGGACGCGTCGCTGTTCCTGAGGACGGCCTCACGAAGTTCGTCGGGATAGGGTATGCTCACAAACGATAAGACGTCGATATCAATTTGCGAGCCTGTGCCTGTGATCTGCGTGATGGCGCAGTCGACACCGTCAGCCGATGTGCCAGAAATCATTCCGGCGACCAGGCGATCGGTCTTACGCTGCAAACGTTCGAGCTTCCCCGGCTGATGGGCCATTCCTAGAGCCGCCGACGCATCTCTGCGGCCTTGTCCTCGAACTCGCCCGCACGATCAGGATTCTCGAGAGCCAGACGCTCGTACACTCGAGCCGCCTCGGTATACTGCTTCTGAGTCGCGTAGATACGGGCCAGCGTCTCGGAGACCACGTCCTCGATGTCGCTGGTGAGATCCGGTTCGGGTACGGCATCGAGGTCCGGACGCGGCACGATGCGGGCCGTTTCAAGCTCGTCAATCAGCCGATCCAACTCTACATCGTCGCCGGATGCGTCCAGGTTGACGTCGAAGTCGGCATCGGACCCGTCTCCACTTTCGGCACTGGATGACTCCCATTCGGGC
>JBFIPX010000142.1:0-8748 GCA_041609895.1 Rhodothermales bacterium | reverse complement strand
GCGGTGGTTCCCAGCCAGTCTGCGAGTTCAGCCAGGAGCTGCCGAACGCGCTCCGGCCTGGTCACGATGAACTCCGCGATGTGAGTACCCCTATGTGGCGTCGCGATGGTCGTGAGGGTCGCGATACGATCGTGCATGCCGTGCCGGGAGATCAGATGCCGGGCATCGAGCCCGCCCATCGAGTGTGCAATAAGGTTGAGTTTGTCGGCACCCGTTTCTGCCAGCACGTGTGCAAGGCGCTCTTTCCACATTTCCGTTCTGACGGCCACGGTATTGTAGGGCACGACGTTCGGCGCAAAAGCCAGAACCCCGTGCATACGCAGGTGGGCAGCTGCAGAGTAAAGATGGCCTCCGCGGCGCATGCCAGCGAGGAGTCCGAACCCATGCATCATCACGACCGGATATCGGCTCCTGATGATCGATGGTAACGGAAAAGGATCGAGGCCGGTGATGCGCCGTATCGCAGTCTGAGCAAAAGTTGCCACAGCCAGTAATTAGATGTAGTGAATATATTTATGCCGTCTATGTAAACTACTACATTAAATAGCTATCGAGTAACAACGTCAGGGCCATACACACGGGTACGCGGATGTTGTCATTGAGAGGGCCCGGGAGGGACTCGGTGAGTAGGCCGACCACAGTTGCCAACGCGATGGTCACTGGTACGAATCCCCCGAAAAGCATTCCTATGAGAAAAGAGCACAGACCAAACGCTGCTGACCCTTCCAGGGTTCGTTGGCTCCAAGGCCATCTATGCTTACCGGCAGCTGTGCCCACAAGTGCTGCGGCTGCGTCGGCGACCATGAACATCATGAACGCCGCTGCCGCGATGCGAAGCTCAAAAACCAGAGTCAACAACGTTAGAGAGATCAGTACCCACGTCGCGCCGTTTAAAGACACGCGTCCATCGGTGTACTCCTCAGGACGCATCATGGCTCCGAAAATGCGAACGACAAATGATTCAAAGCGTGGATTCCGGGATCGAAGAATCTCCGCTAATAGGGCGGCAGCTGTCGCTGTCAATAGAATCGTAACGGAGGCTGCCTTGCCAATGCGTAGCATCAGCAAGGGAAACAAGGCAACTATGAGATGAAGCCCTTTTCTAAAGACCTCTCTCGACGCGGTCGAATCATCGGGGCTATTTGACAAGGCTGGTTGCCTCGATTTCCGGAAGGGACTGGTGCGATGAGATGCCGACCCGTTAATTTAGTTAAGGGGCTACACACTAATATCGTCACTCCACGGCCCGGGGTTCGCAGTGCAAGCCATTCGGCCATCAGCCTTCGGACCGAGCACAATTGGAAAGCTTCTTACGGCTATGATTCAATCCTCCGCGATGACCCGGTTCGTATTGACTGTTTTGGTGTGTTTGGCTGCCTCGACGAGTCTTGCACAATCGGATGAGTCTTCGTTCGTGTTTGCGGATTCCAGTATTCCGGTAGTGCGGATCGAAATGTCTCAGATCAACTTTGACGAGCTCTTCGCCGACGGTAATCAGTACAGCGATGTCGAGCGGCTTGCGAGCTTCGAGTTTCATAGGGACGGCGTTTCATATCGAGTCGACAGCGTCGGTTTTCGTCTCAGAGGCAACACCTCTAGAGATGCGGCCAAAAAGTCGTTCAAGGTCTCGTTCAACACGTTTCGCCCCGGAGCGGAGTTTTTCGATCTTGAGAAGATGAATCTTAATGGCGAGCACAATGATCCCTCCATCATGCGAGCCAAGTTGTCGTGGGACCTTTTCAACGCTATGGGATTGCCCGCGTCGAGAGCCAACCACGTCGACCTATTCATTAACGGGTCGTACTTCGGTCTCTACTTGAACGTCGAACACGTGGACGAGAAGTTCCTCACCAGGCACTATGGCAATGCGGACGGCAACCTCTACAAGTGTCTATGGCCGGCCGACCTAACGTTTCTAGGACCGGATGCCGAGGCCTACCGCCCCGTCGGCGGAACGAGATCCCCGTACGATCTGAAGCTCAAGGATGACGATCTCCAGGGCTACGATGATCTCGCGCATTTCATTACAGTGCTCAACACAGTGGACGAGTCAACATTCGTGTCTGAGATCGAGAAGGTGTTTGACGTCAACGGGTTCCTTAGAGCGCAGGCTGTAACCGTCCTGCTCGGTAGCTGGGATTCTTACTGGTTCCTGAAGAACAATTATTACCTGTACTTCAATCCGGCGTCCGACCGGTTCGAGTACATTCCGTTTGATTTCGACAATGTTGTGGGCATCTGGTGGGATGGCATCTTCCCCGGCCTGAACTGGACGAGCCGCGACGTCTATCAGTGGGGGCATCCGACGGAATCGCGGCCGCTGACAGAACGAATCCTTGCAGCTGAAGTTTTTCGAGATCGATATACCTTTTACTTGAAGGAACTGCTCAACACCGTGTTCAGCCGTCAAGTTCTCGAGCCGGAGGTACTGGCTCTTCGCGACTCGATCACGCTGTCGGCGACAAACGACCCATTTCGTCCGATGGATTACGGATTCACAATGCAGGACTTTCAGGACAGCTTCTTTGGCGCACTGTCGAATCACCCGCACGTGGTCGACGGTATACTTCCGTTCATCGAGGAAAGAGCGCTGTCGGCGGAGCGTCAGCTCGAGAGCATTGACGTTAAGCCGATCATTTCCGATCTAACTGTCTCTCCCTCGAAAGCTCGCCCGGGCGGTGAGGTGACGCTTCGTGTCCGGGTTGAGGACGAGTCGCTTGATCGGGTGGAGTTGCATTACTGGCTTGGGGCTCCCGTCGAGCAAATCGCGCTCCTGCAACGCGATCCGCGAAGCGGCAAGGATATGTTTACGGGTTCCATCACGGCGCAGTCGACCACCGGTTTTATCGATTACATAATCGAGGCTTACGACCAAACCGGCCAGCGGTCGGCGACCAGTCTCATGACCATTGAGGTCGGCGAATCCGTCCCCCTTTTCATCAACGAGTTCATGGCTAGCAACGTCTCGACAATTCGTGATCCGGCCAATGAGTTCGACGATTGGATCGAGCTCTACAATGGCGGGTCTACGGATCTATCACTCGGTGGCTTCTTTCTGACCGACACCCTCGGTATTCCGTTCAAGTGGTCTATACCGGATACGACGATCCCCGCCGGAGGGCACATAATGGTCTGGGCTGACGAAGACGGAACGCAAGGGCCGATGCACGCGAACTTTCGATTGGCGCGCTCAGGTGAAGTAATTGCCATCTACGATTCACGCGGAGCACTGATAGACTCAGTGTCATTCGGTGTTCAATCTTCCGATGTCTCGTTCGGCAGGTTGCCCGATGGCAGTTCGTCCTTCATGCCGCTGGCGAGTCCGACTCCGGGTTTTGCCAACAGCAGCGGGGTGGGTACGACGCCGAGTTCCCGACTGACCAATGTCGTTGAGATCACACTGTTTCCGAATCCGTTTTTTGGTCCTCTGAATGTCCACTTTTCACGTCCGGTTCGCAAGGTCGAGATTGAGGTGTTCGATGTTCTTGGTAGGCGTATCACCCGGACAGCGACCGACCATGCCGGAACCACTCGTTTCACTTGGGCCGGCGAATCGTCGGATGGGGCGTCGCTTCCCGCCGGCGTTTACCTCTTACGGGTCCGGGCCCAGCCCGTCGACGGATCGCCTCACAGTCAGTCCGCCATTGCCGTCAAGATACCCGGATGAGGTGCCGGCTGTGCGTATAGATCGCTACTACGATGTCGTGATGGATATGCCCGAGGCAACGGAAGGATTTCCGTTTGGGCCTGACGTTGCTGTATTCAAAGTTGGCGGTCGCATGTTTGCAACGCTCAATGTTGATGCTCCACCATACCGCACTAATCTGAAGTGCGATCCCGCGCGAGCACTCGAGTTACGAGAACAGTATACGTCCGTTCTTCCGGGCTACTACATGAACAAGAGGCACTGGAATACCATTGCACTAGATGGAGATGTCTCGGACGATATGATTGTCGAGCTAGTGAGACATTCTTATGAACTCGTGGTGGCGAAGCTGCCGCGGGGTCGGCGTCCCCGGGCTACTCCTCAACCTTGAGGGATTGTTGACTGACTCTTCTCCTAAGGTACTGTACTGCGATAACCACCTGCTCACGGTTGCAAAGCCTGCTGGACTTCTGAGTCAAGCGGATTCTACCGGTGATCCTGACCTGCTGACGTGGTGCAGGTCGTACATCGAAAAACGTTACGACAAACCGGGGCGCGCCTACATCGGACTCGTTCATCGGCTTGATCGTCCTGCGTCCGGCGTAATGCTCTTCGCCAGGACGTCAAAGGCCGCGGCCCGACTTGCTCGACAGTTTCGCGAGCGTACGGTTATCAAGAAATATCTCGCCTTGGTAGAGGGAGATATGGATGGTGCCGGCACTATGAAATCGTTGATACGGAAACGCGGGAGAGGTGTGGAGAAGGGGAGCGAGGGTGATGCCCGTTCAGCTACTGCCGTTCTTTCGTGGCACTCGTTGCATCAGCGGAACGGTCAGACGCTGCTCGAAATCGATTTGCGGACCGGAAGAAAGCATCAAATTCGGTTTCAATTGGCGGAGGCCGGCCATCCGATAGTCGGCGACTTAAGATATGGATCCAAAACCGAGCTTGACGGGCGAAACATTGGCCTCCACTGCTGCTTGCTCGAAGTGGATCATCCGACGCTGAGGAAACGAATCGGTTGGTGTGCGATGCCGCCCGATTCGTGGAGACTACCGCCGTCCCTGCGCGAAACCATAGCTGCCAGGCTTAGGCAATGGACGGCGTGTATCGACGGGTTCTAGTCTGCCGCATCAACCCGATAGACCTCGACCCCTTCAGCGCAATCTCGGGGTGAGGGAACTACGCATATGCCGTCGTCGCGAAACGGATCGATGACAATCGGCAGGTAGTTGTACGTTTCGAAAGTGCCTTTCCCCCTTTGGTTTCTGACGGATATGGCGGTGCAGAGCTTACGGTACGCCGTCTGGCCTGCCAATATGAACTTCGCTCCCGCACCGCCCTCGGCAAGTTGCATGATTTGCTGGTCGACGCGCTCCAAGAGTCGATCGCTGTGGGCCGAGAATTCCACTATTGTCATGGCGTGCAATGGTTTCGATAAAGAGGTCTCATGCAGCGCTTGAGGATTTAGCGCGAAATCCACTGAAAAGGCACTCATGATCCTTACCCAAGTGCCGATCACGTGCGTAATGTACTTCGGCGTTGGATAAGTAGCGTTTCTGAATCGAATGACCCCTCGGCAATTTCTGTTGCGATATAGAACTGATCCTCGGGTCCAGTCGGGTACATTTTTCCCGTCGGGTCCCGTGGAGGTGACGCACGGAGACAGGATTGGAGTCGTTCTGTTGAATTTGGGAGGCCCGACAAATCGCGCCGATGTCGAGTCGTTCCTCTATCGCCGGTGGATGGATCCCGTTCTGGAACGACTACGAGTTCGATTTGGCCGACATCTTTTTGTAAGGCTTGCTGCAAAGGCTGGTGCCAGGCTGTTGTGGAAGGACTACGAGCAGATAGGTGGCGAGTGTCCTATCAACAGACTTACTCGCGAGCAGGCCTCGGCGCTTCAGGAGGAGCTGAATGGTCGTGCGTCCGCAACACACGGAATTCGGTTCAAAACCTACATCGCCATGCGGTACGGATTGCCCGACACCAGCGACGCCATGAGAAGGATGCACTCCGACGGTATAACGCACACAGTCCTTCTGCCGCTTTATCCGCAGTATTCAACGGCCACGACCGGTTCATCGCTAGCCTATTGGTCCGCGCTATTGTCGCGAGACCCTAAGCCCATCTCAACCACCGCCGTGGTGGAGTATGCTGCACATCCGGGTTACATACAGGCCTTGAGTGATCGAATTGACCAAGCTCTGCAGCGAGTGCCTCGGCGCTTACGTGCAGCCACTCATATTGTGTTTTCCGCCGAGCACCCATCGATCGGGGGCCACTTCAGGAGCGACGATTCTTTTTGCGCTCATGTGCGAGAGACAAGTCAGCGCGTGATGTCTGCGCGTGAACAGACAGCGAGCCATCTCACGTATTACGACGTTCCCCATTCGGAGACTGACAGCGGACATCCCGAAACAAGCCAGGTTCTTTTGAAGCTCGGTGCGGAAGGTGTCAGGTCCGTCGTTGTCGTTCCTATCGGTTTGGCCACCGATCATCTGTGGACTGCTTACACGTTGGACATAGCGTTGCGGCAGGAGGTGAACGAATCAGGCATCGAGTTCTTCGAAGTAGCCAACGCAATGAACTGCCATCCCCAGTTCATTGCGGGTCTTGCAGACATCGTGACGGACCACATTCGTCTTGGCACGGGATCTGCATTTTCTGCGTCTCGGCGCTCGGTCGGGATCGGCGGTCGTCCGTCGGCCGACGATCGGATGCGATACGAATCGGATGGACGCTGTCAGGTGTGCAGCCCGAGTATTCGAGCGCGCGAATGGAGGGCAGGAAGCGGCCCCGCAGGCGAAGTCTGGTAGTGTCTAAAGGCGCCAAACAACGTCTGACGCGAAAGCTTCTCAGAACAATGGCTGCGGTGCCACCGGGGCAGTCGGTTGTCGCGCTTGCGGATGACGATCTGGTGCGGGACCTGGATCGACTGGGGTTTACAGTTGATCAGGCGCTACCCGAAAAACTGCGCGTGGGCTCTTCATACGACTGGGGCATCGTCAATCTCGAGAACACTTCGTGGATTGAGTCGATCGAGCTCGCGGTGGGGATTTCCGATAAGATCCGCGATGGAGGCTGGATCTTTGTGGGCACTGTTGACGGCACTTTCCGGGGTACCCAACTCGAGGCTGCCGAACAGCTTACGGATGCGATCGGTAATGGATTGGCGGTTGCGGAAGAAGTAACAGTGGTGGACGACGAAACCCGCTTTGCTGTCAGTGCGATCCTGAGGCGGGTCAGCGCACGTACGCCTCCATGATCCTAGACGGCCTCTGCCGAGAAGTATTTCTGCAGGTCGATCAGGGTACCTTCCGAGGTATTCATGTCTTTGACGATCTCTCCACGCTCGAGAATCGCGATCCGCTTGCACACATCGGTTACGTGCAGTAAGTCGTGGCTGGAGATAATCATCGTCGTGCCCATGTTCTCGTTTAGCGTTCGGAGCAACGCCTTCAGTCTTATTTGGGAACGCGGATCGAGGTTGGCGAACGGTTCGTCAAGTATCAGTAATCTGGGTGCCATGAACATCGAAGCGATGATGCCGATTTTCTTTCGGTTGCCGACAGACATCTCTCGGATATAGAGCTTCGTTTCTCCGAACGTCTCCTCAGGGTAAAAGGCCTGGTACGGCTTCAACATCTCCAGGCATTCCCTCGGGCTGAACCCATACGCTCCTCCAACGAAGGCAAGGTACTCGTCGGCCGTGAGGAATTCGATCAGAAAGCTTTCGTCGAGGTAGGAGCCGGTGGACGCTTTCCACCCGAACGACCTGGTAACCTCATGTCCATCCACGAGGACGCCTCCAGAAGAAGGCCGGAGCAGATCTAGTGCAAGGCGCAGGAAGGTGGTCTTGCCCGCGCCGTTGCTTCCGACCAGCCCGAACGTCTCGCCTGACTCGATCACAAGCTCCTGCAGCCTGAGAGCAACGGTGGAACCGAAGCGTTTCTCGAGACCCGTAATCTCAACGTCCATATGACCTAAACCCTGCCAACATCGGATGGCGTTGCCGGTGGAGGCGATTAGCGAAAAAGTTCACCCACTGGTTGATCCCGACCATGCTAGCCAGGCCGGCAAAGACAATGATGATCATCGACGTCTGCAAATCGCCTCGAAGAATATACAATACCACGGTGGGCGGAACGGCCACAGGAAAAAGCCAAATCCAATGTGCCGCCGAAAACCCCTCGTAGTTAAAGAAGCTTCCTCCTTTTTGTATATCGACTCTTCTACGGTTTCGAATAGCAAGCAACATGATGAGCACAGTCGTCACACCCATGTTGTAGAAGAGAAACGCGACGTGCAAGGGAATCAGCTCTGGTCGCAGAAGGACGAACACAGGTAAACTGAACAAGAAGAGTATGAGACAGGAGGACTGCAGAATCAAAAACTTCGCTTTGACTATGTCCTCAAAACGAAGATTTCGTGCAACCAAACCGTCTAGGAAAGTACTTTCCCAAGCGAACATCAGTTGACCGTAGTTGAGTACGAAGCCGCCGGAAGCAAAGAGACCGATGACCGCACCAAAGATTGCGCCGGTCGAGGTATTCGGATTGATAAGTAAGAAGAGCAGGTAAGCAGTCGAGAACAGCACAGACATGAGGAGATAGTGTCGGGGGCGACGGTTTCGCCACATGAGCTTCACTTCCATCAGAGCGAGCGCCCCGGTTCGGCTTGACCCGACGAGCCGATCTAGAATGCGCCAGCCCCTCCGGCTTGGAATCAACCTGTAGCTGGATCGGATCAGACTGTTGTAGAGGCTGAAACTGGAAAGAACCAGAACAAAGACTGCCGACGAAGCCGAGAGGAGCATCAGCATCCCGTCGCCCTCAAGGAGATTGGTAAAGAGAAAATAGGAGAAGAGATTCAGGTAGAACGTCGAAAAGACGGTGTCTGCCGCTACGAGAAGCCATACGATGCACGCCAGAAGCACAAAGATGAGCTCCGAGTTGGTCAGAACCGAGCGGACCCAGTTGTTGAGAAATGTCGAAACAATGAGGCACATCAGGACCGTCCCAATCCAATAAAAAGCACCGTCAAGTGGATAGATCGGAAGGATGTACTGGCTCCAGAAAGGAACGAGGAATAGGAGGGGG
>JBFIPX010000141.1:0-8807 GCA_041609895.1 Rhodothermales bacterium | reverse complement strand
CTCCGAAGACGGCAAAATCCTGGGAGAAGACATAGACCAGCCGGCCGTTTACGGTTCCATACCCGGTCACCACCCCGTCTCCGTACGGCCTATTCTGGTCGAGGCCGAAGGCAGATGTCTGGTGACGCACGAACATGCCCAGTTCTTCGAACGATCCTTCATCGAGGAGAAGATCGATCCTTTCCCGGGCGGTCAGTTTGCCGCGGTCGTGCTGACGCTTGATTCGGGCCTCGCCACCGGCGGCAAGCGCTTGATCACGCCGTTCCGCAAGATCTTCGAGAGCGGTCTTGTTCTTCGTCATTGCCTGTGAGTCGGTTCGAGGTGAACTCGGAAAGGTAACGGTCGCCGCCGGCACGCGAAAATTGAGGCGGTCAGGCGTTTACGCGACGAGCCCGGTAGCGCGCCTCGACGGCATTCGTAAACGCGACTGCAGGTTCACTGTAGATGTTGACTTTGTATCTCTTGAAAACGCGGTCGGCGATCACCTGGGATGCCTCACTCCAGGTGTTGGCATGAGACAGCTCGTCCATCGCATCCAGATATGCCTTTTCGTCGCCACCAAACAAATCGTCGATAAACGAGTCTCTGCCGCGTGCTGCATCCGGCCCGAGCACTCCCAGCTCCAACTCCTGCAAATCGGGTGCCTGGGAGTTGTCGGTTTTGGAACCAGGCTTACTGGAGCGGTACTGCTGCCACAACGGACGTTGAGAACGTTCACCGTGTTCGTCTAAATCTTGCGTCGCCGGCTTTGGTCGTGCCACCCTGTCGGGTGATGGCGCCTTCGCGTCTGTCGTCGGGTCGGGAGGGGTTGACCGGTCTTCGGGCCTGTCTTCCCGTGTAATCGATCCCATGGGGGCGTTGAAGTCCTTCTGGAATCGTTTCCACAGAGGCACGGATGCGGGGTCTCTTTCCCGCTCTGCGCCGCCGCTCTCCACCGCTTGAGAAAACAGCGACCACTCCTGTGGTGCTGACTTCCGCGCCTCAGATAGGTTATCCTCCGGCTCTTCTGTCGGAGACGCGGCCTCGATCAGGTCCTTCGCCTCTTCCGGCGTGATGTGTTCCCTGCCAGCGGTCGCAACGACTCTCGCCTCGGAACCACAGCGCTGCGCCGCCAGGAATGCGGCTATCTGCTCGGCCGGCAAAGCCTTAGGCAGTCCCACCTCTGCAAGCAGTTCGCAGACTATCGAAAGCTCGTCCAGCCAGTCGTTTGCGGTGAATCCGTCTGTCCGCAGGTCGTCGACCTTGGCCACGATCGACTGAAACCGCTCACGGGAGTAGGTGTCTTCCGGTCGTCTTTGCAGCGAGTCGGCCACCGCGTCGCGCAGAGGCGGATGTGCGTCAAACCGTCTCAGTCGGGAGATCAAGTGGTCGGCGGGTACTTGCGCCTCGTCGTCACCAAACACGAGTTTGACTAGCGCCGTCCGGGGGTCAATCGTCGCTTCCACGGTGAAGCGCGTTGCCTCTCGCAGGCACTGATCCCACTCATCCTTGGGAACGACCGCGTGTTCGTTGGCTTCATGCGCGAGGGCGTCGAGGCATTGCCGCACGTTCGCGTGATCTATGTCAATCCACCTGAGTCCCGCGAAGTCAAGTTGTCCAAGCTCTTCCCGGGCCTTTCGCTCAAGATGGAGAACCAGGAAGGAGGAGATACTGGGAGGAAGGTCGCCGGTCTCGATTTCGTGTTTATCGCGACGGGTGACGGGCGGGAAGCGTGAGGCCAACGCGTTTCGGAGCGCCTCAATGGTCGAATCGAGCATCGGCCGGTGCGATTCTGGTTGACTGTGGAGGGAGCGTCAACGTCGGGGGGAGCAAGTATACGCTCCACACGGAAAAAGTTTGCGACGCGCTACATATCGCTAGTCATGATGAACAGCGGTTTACGGTCAAAGGTCTTGTAGTTCGGTCTTAGTCGGTCCGTGTTGTAGTACTTCTGGACGTCAACGACCTTATGAGGCCCGTTGATCACATCCAGTGTCACACTGTCGTAGACGCCGTTCCTGATGCTGACCAGGCGACCGGTGCTTCCTTCCAGTATGAGGTCGAGGGCCAGGTTGCCGAACGCCATCGGCACGATGGAATCGAGAGCGTCCGGATCGCCACAGCGCACCAGGTATCCCAGCCTCTGATTGACAACGTTGATCCGTCGACCATTATTGTACTTGGGTGAGTGCTCCTTTAGCAGTGCTGCGACGCGGTCGCCGATACCGCCAAGCTTCCTGTGGCCGTACTGGTCCATCTCGTGGCTCTCGAAAGACATTTCATCATCGCCGGCTATAGTCGCCCCCTCGGATACCAGAACAACCGAGTAGTTGCTGGGGTGGCGGCCCCGATCGTAAACGAGCAGTTCCGTGAGCTGGTCGATATCGAAGGGATGCTCGGGGATCACGCAGCGGTCGGCAGCGCCCGCCATCGTTGGCAGCAGGGCGGAGTATCCGGCGTATCTACCGAACACCTCGATTACGAGAAATCTTTCGTGTGATCCAGAGGTGGTTCTTAGCGTATGTGTGAGTTCTATCGTTCGCGTAACACAGGTGCCGAAGCCGATGCAGTAGTCGGTGCCAGGAACGTCGTTATCCATCGTCTTGGGCATGGCGACCACTTTGAACCCCTCAGTGTGCAGGCGATAGCCATAGCTCAATGTGTCGTCGCCGCCAATCGGTATCAGGTAGTCTATTCCCAGCCACTCGAGGTTCTTGAGCACCTCGGGCGTGAGGTCGTTGATTTCCTCCTTGTACTTGTCCCGCACATGGGTAGGTACAAGAGCACCCGGCAGCCGGCTTGGGCGCGTTCTGGAGGTGTGCAGGAACGTTCCGCCCGTTCGGCCAGCGCGGTTGACGATGTCTTCCGTAAGCACCTGGAAATGTTTGGAGTTGTCGGCCTCCTTGTCGCGAACCATATCGACAATGCCGCCCCAGCCGCGACGCAGTCCGATCACCTTGTATCCTTCACGGAGCGCTCTGATGGTGATGGCACGGATCGCGGGGTTCAGGCCCGGGACGTCGCCGCCCCCCGTCAGGATGCCAATGGTACCTCTATATTCTGCCATATCGGGTGGTCGATTTCGATTCTCTTGGCTGGGATTCCATCCGGCGGGGAAATGCCGAAGGATTAACTTTCAAAAGTACGCAACCCCGGTTCAAATTGCAGTCGGAAGCGGCACGGCACAGCTCGGTATCTTCGGGATGACAAACAGTATGCAGGACAAGTGTCGGCAGATCGAATGGATAGGACGTTCCGCGAACACATAGCGTGGACGAGCGATCATCCGATCGGATTGGAGGTTGCCTATGCCGCGGGACCGTTCATCCAACTCTCGGATGGAACGGAGGTTATCGACTTGATCAGCGGTATCGCCGTCTCGTCAATAGGTCATCGGCACCCGCACGTTCTCGATGCGATTCGCGCGCAGCTGGACCGGCATCTTCACGTTATGGTGTATGGCGAGTTCGTGCAGCAATCCCAAGTCGCCTTCGCCGAACTTCTCACCAGTCAGCTACCCGACCAGCTGCAGGTCATCTACTACACGATGTCCGGTACGGAGGCCAACGAGGGGGCCTTGAAACTGGCGAAGAAGTTCACGGGCCGCCAGAAGATGATCGCCTTTGAAGGATCCTACCACGGCGACACGCACGGCTCTCTGTCCGTGACGGGGAGGAGCGTTTATCGTGACCCATTTGAGCCGCTGCTCCCCAACGTGCAGTTTCTGCCGTTCGGTGATACCGACGTGCTCGACGAGATCGATGATCGAACGGCGTGCGTGATCACTGAGCCCATTCAGGGAGAAGGGGGAGTAATCGTGCCTGACACGGGGTGGATCCGATCGCTGCGTGAGCAGTGCAGCGAGGTGGGGGCGTTGTTGATTTTCGACGAGATCCAGACGGGGTTCGGAAGGACAGGTACGCTGTTCGCGTTTGAAGGCTTTGGTGTCGTTCCCGACATCATAACGCTCGCCAAGGCGATGGCCGGCGGCATGCCGCTGGGCGCTTTCGTATCGAGTGCCGAGATTATGGCGTCTTTTCGAGCGGATCCGCCACTTTCACATGTGACCACGTTTGGGGGACATCCGGTCTCGTGCGCCGCTGCGCGCGCGGCTCTGGAGGTAGTGTTGGACGAGGATCTCGCGGTGCGGGCTGCTGAGGTGGGCCGGCGTGTCAGAACCGCACTGGAGGGACAACCGTGTGTTCGCGAGGTCAGGGGTCGTGGCGCCATGCTCGGACTCGCCATCGAGGGGCGACAGGTAACGCAAGCCATCGTCGATGCTTGTTTGAACCGGGGGGTCCTGCTCGGCTGGACGCTCCACTCCGACGATCTGATACGAATAGCGCCTCCTCTCAACATCCCTTTTTCCGTTCTCGACCAAGCTCTTGCGATCATGGTCTCTGTCCTTGATGACGTGACGATCCGGCCGATACCTGAGGCGGATTAAAAGGACCGAGTCATGAACACGTATCGATCTGCATGCATCGTACTCGTGGGTGCGATGATGCTCATTTCATCTGTCGGATGCGCCAGCACGGAGAAGAAGTACAAGAAAGGTGTCGAGGCCGAAGAGGCGGGGCGTTTTGAGGAGGCGGCAGAGCTCTACATCCAAGTACTTAGAAATGAGCCGGATTGGTCTGATGCACGGGCCCGCCTCGAATCGACCGGCGCGATCGTAATCGAGAACCGATTGGCGAGAGTGGCTTCGCTTGAGGCCGACGGAGCCTACGTGGCGGCGGCCGATCAATTGGCAGCACTCGATTCCTTCCACGCGCGTGCGACGGCGGTGGGAGCTCAACTGGACCTACCCAGCGACTTCGACTCCAGGCGCGAACAAATGGAGGACCTTGCCGTCCGCAAGCTGCTTCGCGATGGTGATCGAGCCCGCGGCGAGGCGCGATGGGCTGACGCTCTTCGCTACTATGATCGTGCGCTGCAGCGAGGGCGCCTGAACCAGTCAGAGATTGCTTCAGTTCGTGAATCGCGTGCTACCGTACTGGTCGAATGGGCAGATCAATCGTTGGTGGCGGGCAGGTACCGGATGGCTTTCGAGAAAGCGCAGCAGGGCCTGGATATCGTCGGTCTCGAACACTCTCTGACCAGGCGAATTCACGACATACAACACGCCGCATTGGAAGCCGGTTCACGTTTTATCGCCATGCTCCCGGTTGCGGCGAAGGAGGGTGTTCGGCGCGATGCCGGTACGCTTCTCCTGACCGACCTGAACGACATCCTCGTCTACGACCACTGGTCGAATCCGCCGCCGTTCATACTGGTAGCCGACCCGGTGCTGGTACGTCGCGAACTCCGCAGCGAAGTGGGGAGGCGTGGCAGGGTCGTTTCTCGAAGCGAGGCCGTGGCAGTCGGCCGAATTGTGGCTGCCGACTGGGTGCTGGCGCCCGAGATCGCCGACTTCAAGAGAACCGAACGCATAACTGATAGCGACGTCGTGCGGACGCGCACCAAAGGCAGAAATGCTCTCGACACTACGTATGTGCTCAATGAGGTCGAGATCGATTACCACGCGCGAGCCATTGTGCGGATCTATGACGTTTCGTCCGGCGACAAACTGTACGAAGGTCACGTCGATGCCGGGGTCAAAGACCGGTATCAGCGCGGAGAATACACCGGCGACCATCGTCACCTTGATCTGTCCGGAAGCGAGCTTGCGTACTTTGATCCAGATGAACTCCGCATGCGGGTCGACCGCATCGAGGAAGCTCTCGCCGACGTGTTGGCACGCAACATAGCGGAGCGGGTATATTCGCGCACCACCAGCTGGATTCAGTAGACCCAACCGCTATGTCCTGGTTGAAGGATGTAATCGTCGACGTCCTGGTTACTGTCTGCATCGCTCTTGCCACCCTGCAGGACGCGGTTTGGGCGAAGTGGGTCGTTTGGATTTACACTCCATTCATTCTCTTTCTGAAGGTGGTGGCATACTTCGGCCCGTCGGTGGTCAAGAAGGCGGGCAAAGCGAAGCAGGAAGGTGCCCCGGACTGGGCCTTCCATCTGCTCTATGGCGCAAATGTTATCCTGCTCGCAGGGGCGCAGTGGTGGCTCGAGGCGGCCGGCTGGGCGGCAATCTGGTTGGTCTCATACCTTGCCAGTCGAAAGACCTGACCGTTGTCAAGTTGACGGTACCCGAGAGGCTGTCGCCCTCGTCTCACATGCTGACGACATTCTACACGTATTGCGCACTCGCTGACGAGTGGGATAGCCTGCTTACGGGTATGGCTGTGAACGGAGCCTATTCTGGCAGCAAGAACGAACTGGTTGTTGAGATCTCGGAAGGCTCGCGACTCGTGTTCGGCGTCCGAGGCTCCTTTAGATACCTGTTTCGTTCAGAGCGCTCGGGGCGGCCCAGAAAGAACGTTACCGATCTGCTCCCCTGTGTGAACGGGATGAGTATTGACGGAGTGCGGATAGCCGACCGTGACCGGCTGATCCGGATTGACGGCACCCAGTCCTCGATGATCTTCGTTTTGTACGGATCACAGCCGAACGTTCTGGCGACTCGCGATGGAATTGTGGTCGATGCGTTTAAATCGGTCTCGAAGTGGGTCGGCAAGCCCGAGCCTGAGGGTCGCTCCGCCGATGAAGCTCGGAGCCTCGAGGAGTTCAAGGCGCGAACGGCCGGCAAGCCCGTTACCAACCGCAAGGCAGTCTCCCGGGCGTTTCCGTTGTTCGACAAGGAGCTTATTGCCGAGGTTCTCTACAGGGCCGGATTGGATTCGGATGCCGTCTTCGACACTGATTTTGCGAAGCGGTTGTATTCGGCGGGTTCTGACATACGCCGGCAACTCGAGGAAGATGCTGCCCCGCGTATCTACTGGGATGCGGATCAACCCGTTGCCTTCTCACTCATCGAGTTGCGGGGTCGGGAGCTTTGCCGGGAGGAGACTTTCGATTCGACCGACGGCGCCGTGAGCGTCTTTTGCCGCCGCCGTCTTGCCGTTCTTCGATATTCGGAACGATTCAAACCTTTGCTTCAAACGGTTGCCGACGCAGCGGCTCGAGCGAAGAAGCGACAAACCGAACTGGAGGCGCATCTGCAGCGGGAGAGTCGTGCTGACACCTACGAACGGTGGGCGCACATCCTGATGGCTTCCGGGCGCGGAGACGAGGTTGGCCTTTCGAGTATTTCGTTACCTGACTTGTTTGCTGATTCCAAACCGACCGAAATCCCATTGCAGGAAGAACTGACGGTGATCGAGAACGCTGAGGAGTACTACGAACGTGCGCGTCGATCGCGCCTCTCACGGCAAGCGGCAGCGGGCAGGTTGGCTAACGTGAGTCAGGAAGCCGAGGCGCTGGCCGAGGACTTGGCCGTCCTCTCTGCGGTGACGTCTCCCGATGAACTAGATGAATTTGTGGAAGAGCGCGGCGACCGCCTCGGCAAGCATTGGGGTTTGTTGCAGGTTCGCGGCTCAGAAGCCCCATCGCGTTTTCGACGGTTCGATTTGGGTTCTTTCGAGGTTCTTGTGGGCCGAAACGCAAAAGAGAACGATGAACTAACGTTCGGCATGGCGCGGAAGTACGACATCTTCATGCATGCGCGCGGCGTACCAGGCTCCCATACGATACTACGATTGCCTTCCCGTGATGCGAATCCTGACCGACACGTGCTGGAGATAGCGGCTTCAATCGCCGCGTACTTCAGCAAGGCGCGCGGAAGCGGACTCGTCCCCGTCTCTTATGCTCCGCGCAAATACGTGCGAAAGGCAAAGGGTTCTGTATCGGGCAAAGTAATCCTAGAACGGGAGGAGGTAGTCATCGTCCCTCCCGCACTGCCGGAAAAATGATGAGCTTGCCGAGCAGCCCTTCCCCAGCCGCGTCATCCCTTAAGGTCCGATGTCGCGGCTTTTGCGTGAGCCGCTATACTCATCGTGCGCAGGCAGTTCCGCGCAAAAAAAACCTCGCGACACCGAAAGTTGGACTCTGCGAGCGGTTACTGTGGTACCTCGTAAACGTCGAATGGTGGTGCGACGATAACTCTTGGCGAGGTGTAGTATTCGAAGAGCTTCTCGGCCAGGTCCGCTACCCGCTCATCACCTTCGAACGTGGCTTCCCCGTAGTGCTCCATGAGCGCCGCAAGCGTCACGAGTTGAACCTGTGGAGATTTCTGCCTCATCACGTGTGAGCGCACCTCCTGCATGGCGTCCGGATTCCCGATGGCATGCAATGCAGCAAGTGCCATCAGTTGGCATCGTTCGTCGTCATCCTCCTTGAACGTCTTTAGGAGTGTTGATACCGCACCAGTCAGGTCGATGTCATCCCCGTAGAAGTACGCGAAGTAGGTAATATGCTGAAGCGCACTGTGCCGAATGGCCTGGGTGGGTGAATCCAGCGATTCACCTAACTGAGTGCCAAGCTGTTCTACCCAAACCGGCACGTTAGCCACCGTCGAGTCCACCTGAGCGTTTACCAACTCCGCAACGCACATCCCCACTCCCAATACGGCCACAATCAGAATCCTCTGAAGTCTGACCGGTTTCATATTTTCACCTCCTGAAGTTGACGAGCCGCAACCACTGCGACCCCGAGTACTTTGTACGCCACAAGAGTGTCTGTTTTGGTCGGGGGGAGTCCATTTCAGACGTACGCACTATCCTCGATTTATTGTAAAGGTGGGCAGGATTGCGACGTGGTGTTTTCCTCGCCTGTTCAGAATGCGAAGGTCCTACCGATTGATTGCATAGGAACGCTGTCGGGCGCCGCGCGCCGCGTTTCATCTGACAGCCTTTGAACCCTGCAAACGCACGCTAAAGAACTATGAACTGGTGGGAGGCTGCCATCCTTGGCTTGGTTCAGGGGCTGACTGAGTT
>JBFIPX010000140.1:0-8870 GCA_041609895.1 Rhodothermales bacterium | reverse complement strand
CGTCATTTGCGCGAGCGTCTCCGTCCGGGCCTCCGACCGTTTTATAACGACCCCAGGCGGCAAGGACGACGAGAGGCGGTCGAGAACTGCATCATCACCCTCAGGCATCACCAGATCCACACGCGACAGCGACCCCTCGAGTGCGAAAAGCTCCTGTGCGGTCGATATATCCGCAACAACAACGGTTTCAAGAGCGGCAGCGCTTCGCTCGTCCTCCGGATCGATAAGGCTGGCGACCAAGAGGTCCGATTCCACGCCTCCGACCACGACGCGAATCCACTTTCCGGCGTCAATACCGCAGTTGGCTGCGACATCCGCGGACAAAGCAACGGCAGGGCGTGTAAGCATCGCCGCCAGGTCGATGGATCCCTCGCCGGTGTACCCTCGGACCGGTCCGTCACGGAGCGGGTCTATTCCCATCACTTGGAAGACCCGCCTCTCACAGTCCGCAATGCGGATATACCCCTCAACTACTGGGGCCGCGACGACTCCCGGTGTGCTGAGAACAAGGTTGGTGTACACGCTGTCGCTCAGCGTCCCGTCCGGGCCAATGATCTGATGCGTCGCCGATCCCGCCACCGCGTCGGCAGAGAGGGAGAAGGCCTTGCTGGAACTCGAGTTGGCGAGGTCTATCGCCACAACTACAGCGACCCCGACGGCCACCCCGACGACGGAAAGCAAGAGCAGCCACGGATGGCGCAGAAGGTAGCGGCGGCTGATGCGGGCTGCGAGCATCGTCAACGAGCCCGGCGACTTTCGACAAGGTCGGCATCTCGAATCTTTCCGTCGCGCATCTCGAGCAGTCGATCCGCCTGGTCCACGAAGTCCATGTCGTGCGTGACGATGAGCATCGTCGTGTTCTGTTCGCGAATCAGTTCGAGATAGATTTCCATCACGGCTTGGCCGGTACGGAAGTCGAGATTACCTGTCGGCTCATCGGCGAGGATCAGGAGTGGTTCGTGAACCAGCGCGCGCGCGATCGCAACCCTCTGCTGCTCGCCCCCCGAAAGCCGATCCGGGTATGAGTCCTTGCGATCTTGCAGTCCCACTTTCTCGAGATAACTCATGGCCCGCGCCTCGCCGGTAGCGTCCGCTCGACCGTTGAGATCCAACGGTAGCATCACGTTCTCGAGGACTGTGAGGGTGGGAATCAGGTTGAAAGACTGAAAAACGAATCCAAGATGACGACGTCGGTACAGTGTCCGGTCCCTCTCGGAGAGCCTGCCAAGGTCGGTCCCACCGAGGGTCACCGAACCCGAATCGGGCACGTCCAGCCCACTGATGAGGTTCAGCAGCGTACTCTTGCCTGCGCCACTGCGGCCGAGCAAGACTACCAACTCGCCGCGCTCTATCTGCAGGTCTACTCCCGCCAGAACAATCCTCGTCGTGCCCCCCTCCGAAAACGACTTCGAGAGATTCTTTACGGCAACTATGGGCTGACCATCTTGCATAGGGCTACTGCTGCTTGCGGCACGAGCTGCCTTGCATCCAGGATGCGCTTGACATTCTTGAGACCCGCCGGCAGACGGGAATCGAATGATGCGACGCCGTGAGTGCCCGACGTGTTCAAAACGCTTGCCACCTTCGTAAAGAAATCATCGGGCTCGCAGAACTCATGCGATCTGCCCGGACTCGTGTCAATCTGATCGCACACCTGCCGCCAGGAGATACAGAACGGCCATGCGGACGGCGACGCCGTTGGTGACCTGATTGAGGATCACGGCGCGCTCGTGATCTACTACTTCACTGGCGAGTTCGACACCTCGGTTGACGGGGCCTGGGTGCATGATGATCAGGTCCTTGTATCGTTCAAGATGCTGCATTCCGATGCCAAACCGGCTATGGTATTCTCGCAGACTCGGAAACAGCCCGACGCCCTGCCGCTCCAACTGAATCCTCAGCGCCATCGCAATGTCACAACCTTCCAGCGCCTCGTCCAGCCGATTCGTAACCCGAACACCGAGCTGGTCGATGCCTCTCGGAATCATAGTCTGCGGGCCACACACCGTAACGTTCGCACCCAGCGCGTTTAGCCCGAATATGTTGGAGCGCGCGACCCGGCTGTGCGCGATGTCACCAATGATCGAAACGTTCAGTCCCTCGAGGCTCTCGAACATGTCAGACATGGTAAGCATGTCCAGGAGACCCTGTGTGGGATGCTCGTGGGCACCGTCACCGGCGTTGACGACGACGGCTTCGACGCATGAGGTGAGGAACTGAGCGGCTCCCGGAGACCGATGGCGAATCACCACCATGTCTATTTTCATCGCTTCGATATTTCGAGCGGTGTCCTTCAGCGTTTCACCCTTCGATACCGAGGATCCTGATGCACTGAAATTGACAGTGTCCGCCGAGAGCCTCTTTTCGGCCAGTTCAAATGAAATGCGCGTCCTCGTTGATGACTCGAAGAAGAGGTTGACGACCGTTACGTCGCGCAGAGTCGGAACCCGCTTGATCGGGCGATAGAGCACCTCTCGAAATTCGCGCGCGGTTGCTAGAATGAGCTCAAGCTCGTCGCGATCGTAATCTGCCAAACCCAACATGTGCCGATGACGCAGCGTAACGTCGTCATCCCTCTCCGCGACCATCGCCGTCTCCTCACTGATCATGATGCCATCGCCCCGGATGTGCGTGTCGAGTGTTCATGTCGCGCGCGGAGTCATGACGAGCCAAACGCCTTCCATCTCGTCTACCTCTTTCAGCCGTACCCTGACTTCCTCGCCGGACACCGTCGGTACAGTCCTGCCTACGATATCTGCCTGGACCGGCAGCTCGTGCAGACCGCGGTCCACAATGACGAGGAGGGTAACCGACGCCGGGCGACCCATATCCATCAGAGCGTCGAGAGCGGCACGGACCGTTCGGCCCGTGTACAGGACGTCATCGATCAAGACCACGTTGCGACCGGAGATGTCGAACGGGATATCTGTCGAGCGCACCACAGGCTGCTTCATCCTCAATCGAAAATCGTCGCGGTACATGGTGGCATCCAGTGCGCCTACCTCGATATCCATCCCTTCCACTTCACGGATCCGACGACCCAATCGCCGGGCAAGGAATACTCCTCGGGTTTGCATCCCGATCAGCGCCAATTTGCCGGCGTTCTCCGAATCCACGTCCAACACGTCGATGATCTGTCTCGCCATCCGGTCGAGGGTTCGACCGAGGTCGTCGGCGTTCATCAGTTCCGCCTTGACGGTATCCTGCGGCTCCATGATCGTGGCGTGACCGTGTACTTCGGTGTACTTCGGTTCGATTTGGTCGAAGTTACGTGATTTCGATGTGCTGATCTTTGAGCACACCAATGTTTCACGCGTCCGCAGCAACCACAAGCCGGTACTGCGGCGGGACTGAAGATGGATCCGCTCGAGCAATATCACGTTTAGTCGTTCGACCCCGTAAAAAAAGGACGCCGATGCCCGACAACGCGACCGCACTTCGTTTTCTGGACCCCGCGGTAGTCTCGCGACTCGACAATATGGAGATGCGGGCGCGACTGATCGTGGAGGGTTTCATGACCGGTCTGCATCGGAGTCCCTACCACGGCTTTTCCGTCGAGTTCGCCGAACATCGCCCTTACAACCCCGGCGACGAACTACGTCATGTCGACTGGAAAGTGTATGCCAAAACCGATCGCCACTATGTGAAACAGTACGAGGAGGAAACCAACCTCCGACACTACGTACTGCTGGACACGTCCGCGTCGATGCGGTTTCGAAGGACGGCTGAGCTCTCCAAGCTCGAATACAGCGTGTACCTGGCGGCGTCCCTGCACTATCTCATGGTCAAGCAGCGTGATGCAACGGGCTTGATCGCTTTCGACAGCAGCGTCCATACAATCCTGCCGCCGAAGAGCACGAGTCGGTACATGCGGCAGATTCTTGCCGCCCTGGACGGTATTCTCACAAATCCGCAGTCGCAGACACGCACGGCGGCTGCGGGCGCGCTCGCCGAGGTCGCTGAGAGAATCAGCCGACGATCACTCGTTGTCGTGATTACAGACCTATTCGAGAACCTCTCGACTCACGACTCCCTCTTGAAATCGCTGCGGCATCTGCGTTATCGCGGCCACGAAGTGCTCGTCTTCCATGTTCTTGAAAGTGGTGCGGAGAGAGCGTTCGATTTTCCGAACGTCCCGATGCTGTTTCGCGACATGGAGACGGGAGAGGAAATATCTCTTCAGCCGGCCCAGCTTCGCGAAAACTACCAGGAGGCGGTACAGCTGTTCAGCGAGCGGTTTCGGATGAAGTGCCGCGAGTACAAAATCGATTTCGTCGAGTTGGACACCGAGAGCCGGTACGACACGGCGCTGCTCGCGTACCTCAACAAGCGAAGGCGACTTGCATGACATCCTCTTTGTTGGGAATCACAGTCCATGGTTTGATTGACGCGCCAAGCAAGTTGGGGCAGCGCGTGCACCACGCGTTTTCAACAGTGTGCGGCCGGTCCCCGCAGTCCGCAATCATGTGCTGCCTGGTAGCAGCGTTGGCGTTGACCAGTGCGGGGACGAGCATTGCACAGGCGCCGGAGCCGGCTCGGGCCGCGCTGGTGACACCGACGGTGTTCGATCGCCCGGACGTCGCGGGAAGGTATCAGGCAACGATCACGAGCGAAGAATTGGCCGCTCAACTCTACCTGTTCGCGTCGGACTTCTTCGAAGGGCGTGCGACGGCGACCAGGGGCCAGAAACTGGCGGCGTACTACCTCGCATCCGAATACAAGCGTCTGGGCTTGACGCCCAAGGGTAGCGCCGAACCCGACCCGCAGAATCCGCTGGAGGGATATATGCAGCCGTTCCCGGTATTTGCCGAGCGGCTCCAGCAGGCTTCGCTTTCGGCACGGATTGGAGAAGAAACGGTGGCCACCACCGTCTTCGGATCATCGTCTTCTGACGGCCAATCTTATCTCGCATCGGGGAGCGTGCCAGAAACGGTTGGTCCACTCGTTTTTGCCGGGTATGGAATAAGTGATCCGGAGTACGGTTACGACGATTTCAGGGCGCTCAAAGAAGCCGGTATTGACTATGAATCCGGCTGGCTACTCATCCTTCGTGACGAGCCCCTTGAATCACCTGATAGCAGCCGTTTTACAACGCCCGACGGAGGACCGTCAGAGTGGACAAAGCAGCCGCGTTTGAAATATCTATCGCTCTATCGGCGGACGGGGCCTCGTGGCGTATTGATCGTTGGTGACACCGGACCGAGAGCAACGAGACCGTTTGCTCGCCTTGTGGATCGCAAGGCAGAAGAAATTCTCCAAATCGATGACCTCTCGCTGCATGAGTCCATATCTCCCATCCCCTACCTACCCATTTACGTGATATCCACCGAATTTGCCGATCGTCTTCTGGCGCCGGCAGGAGAAACGGTGAAGAAGGTTCAAGAGCAGATCGATTTGGAATTGAAACCCTACGTATTCGAGATACCGGCCATCGAGGTAACAGGAAAGGTCACAAGGGGTCCCGTGAAGCTCGAGACTGAGAACGTCATCGCAATGATCGAGGGCACGGATCCCGAACTCAGGCACGAATACGTCGTCATCTCGTCTCACTACGACCACATCGGACTTACGGGCAACCGAGACGGCGATGCCGTCAACAACGGCGCCGACGACGATGGATCGGGTGTGGTGGCGGCGCTTGAAATGGCCGAAGCGTTTCAGATGGCCCGTGACGACGGGTACGGCCCGCGGAGATCCGTCTTGTTTATCAACTTCTCTGGTGAAGAGCAGGGTCTGCTTGGATCCGAATACTTTGCCGACAAGGATCCGGTCGTTCCGCTCGACCAAATCGTGACGGTCCTGAACATGGACATGATCGGGCGGATTGATCCCACCTACCAGGGTGGGACTGATGACTACGTATACGTGATTGGATCCCGGCTCATATCGGAGGAGCTGCACACCATCGCAGAGCGAGTCAATCAGTTAACCGGTCGAAATCTGAAGCTGGATGAGCGGTTCAACAGTCGAAGTGATCCAAATCGTTTCTTTGCCAGGTCGGATCACTGGAGCTTCGGCAAGCATGGAATCCCGTTCATCTTCTTCTTTACCGGTACCCATGAAGACTATCATGGGCCCGGAGACGAGCCACATAAGATTTTATACGATCGTCTTGCCAATATTGCGCAGCTCGTATTCGCGACGGCATGGCAAGTGGCCAATCAGGATAAGCCGCCGGCGGTCTCGGGACGCGGGTTCAATTGACGAAGTGCCCGAACGGGCCAAGCCCAGCCAAAGGTTGTCGGTGATGGCCCCCGTTTCTATTCATCAGCAGGGCACGCACGGCGCTGACACGGCTATCATCCCGTAGACAGCGCGGAGGTCTAGTATACGGGCGGCGCGTTCACGGCCTCGACCCTTGTGATCTGAGGAACCGTTCGCTTCAGGGCCTGCTCAATCCCCGCCCGAAGGGTCATCGTACTCATGGGACACGTGCCGCAGGCACCCAGCAGCTCCAACTCCACAACGAGGTCGTCTGTCACATTGAGCAGGCGCACGGATCCGCCATCCGCCATCAGGTAAGGCCGCAACATGTCTAGCGCCTCCTCTATCTGATCCCTGAGTTCCGGATCAGATGCAGGATCGTAGGCGCTTGCAGTCGGGTCGTTTTGCGAATCTGGCTGCTCGTTCATGCCTGCAGGTAATGAGTAGGTGTACGTTGACTCCGGGTCTCAGACGCGGACGGGTTACCGATGAAGAATTTCTACCTTTTGGGTCGGATCAAGATCCGCATTTCGCAGCTCAACCGATTCAACGACGTTTTTGGCCAATGAGCTGAAGGCATCACCGATCGGGGCATCCCGCAGCGTAGACGCCACCGGCGTACCCGCATCACAATGCTCGCGAATCTGCTGCACAATCGGAATCTCGCCAAGGAACGGGACTTCCAGTTGATCGGCCAGCCGTCGGGCGCCCCCTTCTCCAAACAAATGGTATTTCTTTTCGGGAAGGTCCGGGGGCGTAAAATACGCCATGTTCTCGACGATGCCGAGAACCGGTACGTTCACCTGTTGAAACATGGCAACTCCCTTGCGTGCATCTGCGAGGGCTACTTCCTGCGGCGTCGACACGATGATGGCGCCTGAAAGGGGTACAGTCTGTACGATCGTCAGCTGGATGTCACCTGTTCCGGGTGGCAGATCCATCACAAGAAAATCCAGGTCTCCCCACGACGTCTCCCCAAGAAACTGGCGGATCGCGCTGGTGACCATCGGCCCTCGCCAGATGACCGCCTTGTTCTCGTCGACCAGGAAACCCATCGACAGAAGTTTGACACCGTAGCTCTCGACGGGAATGATTTGGCGGTCATCGTCAACGCGGGGTCGGGCGTCCTTTACTCCGAGCATGGTCGGAATCGAGGGTCCGTAAATATCGGTATCCACCAGACCGACATCATAGCCTTCGGCGGCAAGTGCCACAGCCAGGTTGACCGCGACGGTACTCTTCCCGACGCCACCCTTGCCTGAGGCTACGGCGATGGTGTTGATCACGCCGCTCCCAAGAACGGGCCCGGCAGTTCCACCGTCAATCTGCAGATCGTCGCCGAGGCTGATCATTTCACTGTCAACCTCAATGTTCACTGGAAGAGTGATCCCTGCATTCCGGATAGCGTCCTCGCAGAGACGCTTGCACTCGGAGGCGAACTTGGTGGTCGGATCGCGCAGCACAATCTCGAACGAGATTCGTTCGTCGGCGACGTTCAGCCTCCGAATGAGGTTTAGGCGAACAACGTCCTTGCCGCGATCCGGATCAACCACGCGCTTGAGCGCCTCGAGTACCTGTGTCGGACTTACTCTCATTGTTGTTTGTGACGAAGGAGCGTCAATAAACAATACCCTCGCACTAACGGTCGCAACGACGATTGTTTCCGCCGATTATTCTACTCGCCTTTTCTTCAAGGAAGCATAGCGAATCGCAAGCCCGTGCCGCAGCCCACGGGGGCTCACCACACATTCCTCCTGGTCGAGAAGTTCGAATATCTCATTCAGGATCAACACTCCGGCGGCGAATACGTCGGCTCTCCCTTGCATGACGACAGGATTCAGAGCCAGGGTGGCCTCATGGTCCATAGTTAGAAGGCGGTCGCGCCAGTTACGACAAGTCGACCGATCGATGACGACCTCGGCATCGCGGAACTGAGCCCACGAGGTAACACCATGCTCGATCATCGCCAGGGCTCGGATGGTTCCCGCAGCCCCAACAAACACCAGCTGACCGTCATTTCTGCCGGGACTGGCCGCCGCCTGAATGGCCTGATTCACGACACCAATTGCCCTCTCCACATCTCCCGCGCACGGTGGGAGTTTTGGAAAGCACCGCTCAGTGATACGTACCGAGCCGATGTTGAGACTCACGGCATGGCGGATTGAGATATCCTTTCCACTCTCTACGTACGTGAGTTCTGTTGAGCCGCCACCGATATCCACGATCACCGCCGTGTCGAACGGCCGGTCAATGGACGACAGGGCTCCAATACTCGTGAGTAACGCCTCTTCCTCACCGCTCACAATAGTGTACTCCAGTCCTGTTTGTTGCTTGACAAACCGGACGAGTTCATCAGGGTCGCTGGCATCTCGAGACGCACTCGTTCCCGCCACCATCACGTTGATGGCTCCAGCCGTGCGCGAGATCTCCGCGAACTCGTTCAAGGTTTGGCGGAGGCGCTCGAGGGCATCTGGATGGACGACCCCGGACGCATCGATTCCCTGCCCCAGCCGCACAAACCGCGTCTCGCTGTGCATCGGAATTGCGTCCCCCTCCTCCGTCACGGATGACAGCAACAGGTGCGCCGTGTTCGTGCCGACGTCGATCGTCGCGATAACTTCAGCCATTTCCACTCTTCTTGAGGCCGCAAGCCCACCAGTCGCCCT
>JBFIPX010000139.1:0-8878 GCA_041609895.1 Rhodothermales bacterium | reverse complement strand
TGGGCGGTGTTCGTGATGAGGCCGAAATTCGTGGCCACCGTCGAACCTATGTCGGTGCCCTGCCCGGTCGTGTGCTACAAGGCATGAAGAAGGCGGGCACGAGCAACCCGGTATTTATGCTGGACGAGGTGGATAAGCTTGGATCCGACTTCCGCGGCGATCCGTCGAGCGCCCTGCTTGAAGTGCTTGACCCCGAACAGAACCACACATTCAATGATCACTATCTCGAACTGGATTACGACCTGTCGCGGGTGCTGTTCATCGCGACAGCTAACTATCTCGATAGGATTCCTGCGCCGCTCCGCGACCGAATGGAGATGATTGAGATCACCGGATATACACAGGACGAAAAGCTGGAGATTGCGAAGCGCTATCTCGTTCCTCGTCAGACGGAAGAGAACGGTCTGACGCCCGAACAATTTGAAATCACGGACGAATCGCTATTGGGAATCATCGACGGATATACACGAGAGTCGGGGGTCCGGCAGCTGGAGCGAACTATTGCTTCCGTCGTTCGAGGCGTCGCGAAGCGAGTCGCCGTCGGCGAACTGGAGAATGCCAAGGTGGAGGAAAATGACCTCAAAGACTATCTCGGTGCGCGCCGTTTCTTTGCGGAAGTTGCCCAGCGAACCCAGGTGCCTGGCGTAGCGACCGGACTCGCCTATACACCCGTCGGCGGAGACATTCTCTTCATTGAGGCGTCGGTGTCACGCGGCTCCGGCCGTCTCATCCTGACAGGACAGCTGGGCGATGTAATGAAGGAATCGGCCCAAGCGGCGTTGTCGTACGTCAAGGCCAATGCCGACGACCTTGGCATCCCGCTCTCCGCTTTCCGCTATTGGGATGTGCACGTCCACGTACCGGCGGGTGCGGTGCCCAAGGACGGCCCGTCAGCCGGTGTCGCCATGTTGTCGGCGCTCGTTTCAATCTATACGCAAAGGCGTGTCAAGCACACGACGGCGATGACCGGCGAGATTACGCTTCGAGGTCTCGTCCTCCCTGTGGGCGGCATCAAAGAGAAGGTGCTGGCGGCGAAGCGGGCGGGGATAAAGAAAGTGCTCCTTCCCGAGAAGAATGAAAAAGACGTCGAAGAAATCGCAGACGATGCACTCAAGGGTCTTGAGGTGCACTACGTGAAGCGGATGGAGGACGTCCTCGGTGTGGTCCTCGACGATAAACCGGAAAAGGATCCGGTGGAGATGTTCAACGTGCCAGAGGATGAGAGGAAGAGTGACGCGGTGCCGGTACCGCTGGCTGAAACCGTAGTCAACTGACCCGTCGTCGGTGACTACCTGATCGGATCGAATTCTGCCCTTCGGCTAGTCCTGATTTCGGCTGCCGTCCTCGGCCGACGTGGTCTGCTGATCTTTCCTCTTCGGTCGAGACTTCTTTTGGGTAGTCTCCCGAAGGATCTTGGCATCCTCAACGTTCGGGTCGAGTCCCTGCTTGAAAGCTTTTTCAGTCTCGACCACTACGTCGACCGCGCGATCGATGGCGTTGTCGATCGCGTTAGCCAGAATCCGAACCGCGGACCCTCCCACATAGACTGCCTTGCCCAGCAGATTGAGGGAGTCAAAATCGACCCGACGTTGCGGTTGACTCATTCTTCCTTGTTTTCGTCGCCGTCGTTCGCCCCCGCAGCCGTGTCGGATTCCCCTTCCCGTTCGCCGTGTGGCTCTGCACTCGCGGCCGCGTTCTCGGAAGCGTTACCGCCACTTTCACCGTTGGACTCGTCGCTGGCCTTCCGGGCAGCCCTTTCTGCCGCCTCCTGGGCTTGCTTGAAAACGGTCTCCAACTCCTCCGACACGACCTTTCCGGCCCTCTCAATTCCTCGAGTCACCGTTGCGAACACGGCCTCCAACAGAAACGAGGCCTTCTCTTCGAAAGGTAGTTCCTCAAAGTTATCGCGGACCCGTTTATATTGCTCGGAGCGCTGGTTTTCCTGCTCAGACATTTTTTGTTGCTCAGTTTGAAAGGTGTTTCCGGCGTCTGAGTAGACGAAGGTTGCACAGCCAGGTTTCAGAGTACCTGCGACGATCGGCCGGCAATTGAACCAATGTTCTGACCCTGCGGACTCGAACTACATGACTGAAGGTCTCGAAGAGGGAGTCGTCTTCAAGTCGACAGGAAGTTGGTATGAGGTGAGCACTGCTTCGGGTAGCGTACCCTGCAAGGTGCCCGGCCGATTCCGCCTGACGCATAAAGGGGAGACAAACCCTCTCGCTGTCGGCGACAATGTCTTGATACGCGTCCTCGAAGATTCGACTGGAGTCATCGAGAAGGTCCAGCCCCGCCAGAATAAACTGGTACGGAGGGCGGCCGGCCGACGGGTCGGCGTCGAGCACGTGATCGTTGCCAACGTTGATTTTGCGTGGGTGGTTCAATCGACACTGCTTCCGAAACTCAATCCGGGTTTCGTGGATCGATTCCTGGTCATGTCCGAAGTCTATCGTATACCAGCAGGGCTGATCATTAATAAGTATGATCTGGTAGATGAACGAATCAGGGAGCCGGTCGAGTACTGGTGCCGGCTCTATTCGGACATCGGTTATCCAGTGTTGCGCACGAGCGCACTCAAGGGCGACGGTATCGATGTTCTAAGAACGAATCTACACAATCGAATGACGGTCATTGCCGGGCCGTCCGGCGTGGGAAAATCATCCCTGCTCAATGCAGTCGACCCTTCGCTTCAACTTCGGACGGGAGAGGTAAGCGAGCGAACGCGCAAGGGTGTTCACATCACGACCAATGCCGAGGTCTACCGTCTGGCAGACGGTGGCTTCGTCATCGATACACCGGGGATTCGCGAATATGGGATCGTTGACGTTGAGCCCGAAGAACTCGGACACTATTTCGTCGAGTTCATCCCGTGGCTGGACGAGTGTCACTACCCGAACTGCACGCATGACCACGAACCCGATTGTGCCGTAATCGACGCCGTAGATCGGGGCGAGATTACGCAAGAGCGCTGGGCGAGCTACCTCAACATTCTCGAATCCATTCGGCAAGGAGAGCGGGACACCGGGCGGTAGCCTTTGCCGTTACTTCTTAGTCCGCTTCTTAGCCGAAGATTTCTTCGCCGATTTCTTCGATGCGGAAGACTTCTTCTTCGCCGACGTCTTCTTCCGCGACTTACCGGAACGGCCCTTGCCTTTTCCACGTGCCTTCTTCTCTTCCAGCAAGGCTACGGCCTCCTCCAGCGTGATCGTCTCCGGGTCCGACCCCTCAGAAAGAGAGGCATTCGTTCGCACGTGCTTTACGTATGGACCATAACGCCCTTCAAATACATCTACTGGTTCGCCGCTTTCGGGATGATCACCCAGCGATCGAAGCGGTTCGTTACGCTTGGCCTTCTTGCTGATCAGTTCGAGAGCGCGTGGCAACTCCACCGTCAGAACATCATCATCACCGGAGAGTGAAGCGAAGGTTCGCTTGTGCTGTACGTATGGGCCGTACCGTCCAATGTTCGCCAGTATTTTTTCGCCCGTATCCGGGTGCGCTCCTAGCTCGCGCGGTAGTGCGAGCAAGTCTATAGCGATTTTCAGATTCACATCCTCCGGATCTACCCCTTTGGGTACCGACATGCGCTTTGGCTTGCCGTTGTCGTCACTCTCCCCCAACTGAACGTACCAGCCGTAGGGGCCCTTCTTCAGCAGTACGTCTTCGCCCGTCTCGGGATGCTGACCCAGCGGTTCGTCTCCCTTGCTGGCAGCCTCCACGGCCTCCTCCAGCATTTCTCGCGTCACGTCCCCCGGTGCGAGATCGGGTGACAGTGAAGCGACGACACGCTCCCCGTCGACCTCAGACTCGACATATGGACCGTACCTACCGACCCTGATCTCGTAGGGATTCCACTTCGGAAAACTGATCGTCGAAACCGCGCGGGCGTCGATGTCATCGAGGCCCTGCGAAACGCGATTCTCCAGCCCATCCTCTCCTGAGTAGAAGGACCGTAAGTAGGGCTTGGAGGCCTTGTCGCCGGTCGCGATCTCATCCAGAACGCGTTCCATTTCGGCGGTGAATCCGACGTCAACGAGATTCTCGAACTGCTCTTCGAGGAGGCTGTTAGTGGCAAACGCAGTGAAGGTCGGTATCAGCTGCGATCGCTCCCGCCTGACGTAGCCGCGGGCCACGATCGTGTCCATGATGGTGGCGTAGGTACTGGGCCTTCCTATGCCCTCGGACTCGAGAACCTTGATTAAGGACGCTTCTGTAAACCGTGCGGGTGGCTTCGTCTCATGGCCAGTCGCTTCGACGTCCTTGCAGTCCAGGTGATCGCCCTGGTTGATATCGGGAAGCGGTTCATCCTGATTATCGAGTGCTGCCTCAGGATCGTCCGAGCCTTCGACATATGCGCGAAAGAATCCCGGGAATTCGATCTTCCTGCCGGATGCCCGGAAGGTGGCCTTCGTATCGGTGGTCGCTACTCCGATAGTCACGGTAGTGAAGCGCAGCCGCGCGTCTGCCATCTGCGTCGCGACAGTTCGTTTCCAGATGAGATCGTACACCTTCTGCTCAACCCCTCTCAGGCTGATCTCATCTGCCGTGCGCATCTGTTTCCCGGCCGGCCGAATCGCTTCGTGGGCCTCTTGGGCGTTGGCTACCGTCCCCGAAAACGTTCTCGTCTTCCTGCTCAGATACTCTTCACCGTACTTCCTGCGCACGACGCCGCGGCTGGCTTCAAGAGCTTCGGCAGACAGGGTCGTCGAGTCCGTACGCATGTAGGTGATATACCCCTGTTCATACAGTCGCTGCGCCACTTGCATCGTCTGCCTGGCGGACAAGCCGAGCTTGCGACTGCATTCCTGTTGGAGCGTCGAGGTGATGAAGGGAGGTGCCGGCGTTCTCTTTGTCGTACGTGTCTCGACCTGGTTGACCGACCACTTCTCTTTCGGAAGCGACTCTGCCAATTTCCTCGCGACCTCCTCGCTCACGATGACAACGTCCTTACCGTCACTCAGATTTTCCTTCAGAAGTCCTGTCTCATCGTCGAAGTCGCGGCCGACGGCAACACGAACGTCATTCAGGTGCGTCAACGTGGCGTCAAACGTCGAACCATTCTTTCCGAGCCCAGCCTTCAGGCCCCAGTATCCCGCAGGTACAAACACGATGCGTTCTTTCTCGCGCTGCACGATCAAGCGTACAGCAACACTCTGCACCCGGCCGGCGGACAACCGGGGTGCGATCTTTTTCCATAGAAGTGGGGAAATCGAATAGCCGACGAGGCGGTCGAGAATTCTACGCGTCTCCTGCGCATCGACAAGCTCGTAGTTGATATCGCGAGTGTTTTCCAGGGCCTCCTCGACGGCATCCTTGGTGATTTCGTGAAACACCATGCGGCGAACGGGCACCTTTGGCTTGAGAACGTTTACGAGATGCCAGCCAATCGACTCACCCTCTCGGTCTTCGTCCGTCGCTATGACGAGCTCAGACGACTCTTTCAACGATTTCTTGAGATGCTGAACAACTTTCTTCTTGTCCGAAGGAACCACATAAAGGGGCTCAAAGTCCTCGGCGACGTTGATACCGAGGCGCGACCAGGATTCCTTCTTCACGGCTGCAGGAATCTGCGATGCCGACGCGGGAAGATCACGAATGTGCCCCATGCTTGCTTCGACCTGGAACTCCCCCGAAGGCAGGTAATTCCGTATGGTCTTCGCCTTCGTGGGTGACTCAACTACGACAAGCTTCTTCATTCACAAGGGACAACTGACAGAGGAATATGATCTTGCCCCCGACAATTGCTCTGGAGGCGCTGAAATTTGAGCCCCTCTCACGCGGCAGGTGTGAGTTACGTTCCGCGACATCAACGAATGCAGACCGGAATAGTAACTATTGGCCCCAGACTCTTCCGGGAGAACCGGCATGTTCGATCGCGCGAAATCGGGATAGCCAAGAGTCAATGAAAAGGCCTCGGAATCAAGTTTTAAGGCCAATAAATCACGATTTTGTAATCTTGCATCGCGCCCGGCGAAGGGCCGAACATCAGAAGCAGACCCGTGATCGGGTGAACCGACAACGTACATTTCAGAGGCTTCACCAGCCATGACTTCGATATCTGACAAAAAGGTTTACAAGTTTGGAAACGGGTCCGCCGAGGCGGACCGAAGCATGCGCGACTTGCTTGGCGGCAAGGGCGCAAACCTGGCCGAAATGAGTTCCATCGGCCTGCCCGTTCCTCCCGGTTTCACTATCAGCACCGAAGCGTGCCGCTACTACACAGAGTCCGGTGGCAAATGGCCAGACGGCCTCGAAGAGCAGGTGGCTGACGGTATTCGGCACCTCGAAGAAACTCTCGATCTGAAATTGGGCGATCCGGATCGACCGCTGCTCGTATCCGTGCGTAGCGGCGCAGCAGTTTCGATGCCGGGCATGATGGACACCGTTCTCAACCTTGGCATCAACGACGATGTCGCGAAAGGTCTCGCCCGACGGACGGGAAATCTCAAGTTCGCCTTCGACGCCTATCGCCGATTCATTGATATGTTCGGCAACGTGGTGATGGGAGTCCCCCACCTGCGTTTCGAGAGAGCACTGGAGGCCGTGAAGGAAGAGGCCGGAGTAGAAAGTGAGGTCGACCTGGATGCCGAACATCTCAGGGATCTGGTCGGCAGATACAAAGCGATCTACCGAAAGTACACGGGATTCATGTTCCCAACGGATCCCCAGGAGCAGCTGAGACTGTCGATCAACGCTGTCTTCAGTTCGTGGGACTCCGAGCGCGCGATCAAGTATCGACGGATCAATCAGATCAAGGGACTCATCGGAACAGCCGTGAATGTACAGGCGATGGTCTTCGGCGACATGGGAGAGACAAGTGGTACCGGAGTGTGTTTCACGCGCAACCCGTCCACGGGCGAGCACAAGCTTTACGGAGAGTACCTGATCGACGCCCAGGGCGAGGACGTCGTTGCAGGAATTCGGACGCCTGAAAATATCTCGAAGCTAAAGGAGCAGTTGCCCGAAGCTTATGATGAACTAGTCCACTGGACGCAGAAACTCGAAGAGCATTATCAGAACATGCAGGACATCGAGTTCACGATTCAGGAAGGGCGACTCTTCATTCTGCAGACCCGAAACGGGAAGAGGACTGGAACGGCTGCGGTCAAGATCGCTGTCGACATGGTGTCTGAAGGGCTTGTCTCCAGGCGAACGGCGGTCGAAAAACTGGTCGAACCGAGACACCTTGATCAACTGATGCACCCGCGATTCCGAAATCCGATGGAGTTTCAGGATCAGGTGATTGGGAAGGGACTGCCCGCGTCACCGGGGGCGGCAGTCGGCCAAGCCGTATTCTCAGCTGCGGACGCTGAGAAGGCTAAGGAAGACGGCCGCAAGGTCATCTTGATCCGTATCGAAACCAGCCCGGAGGATGTTGGAGGGATGGATGCAGCCCAGGGAATCCTTACGTCACGGGGAGGAATGACCAGTCACGCGGCCGTCGTGGCTCGTGGATGGGGCAAGCCTTGCGTTGCGGGCTGCGGCGATATCGTTGTCAACTACGAAACCAGGTCCTTTACGAACGGTCAGGTCACCGTAAGGGAGGGCGACTGGATCTCAATCGACGGCTCGACCGGCCAAGTGATCCGCGGCCAACAGACCCTCGTACCCCCCAAGATGGGCGGCGACTTTGACACGTTCATGGAGTGGGTCGGTGAGTTTCAGGACATGGGTGTTCGCACAAACGCGGACACGCCGCAGGACGCCGAGCGTGCTCGGACTCTCGGCGCCGTCGGAATTGGTCTGTGCAGAACAGAGCATATGTTCTTTGAAGGTGATCGCATCATTCCGATGCGAGAGATGATCATGGCCGCAACCGAGGAGGAGCGACGTTCGGCCCTGGGCCGACTTCTACCGTTCCAGAAGGACGACTTCATCGGCATTTTCCGAGCGATGGATGGGTACCCGGTCACGATCCGTTTGCTTGACCCGCCTCTGCACGAGTTTCTGCCTCATGAGGAAGAAGGTCAGAGGGAGCTCGCGGATGCCTTGGGCATCAGTGTGGAGCAAGTGGTCGCCAAAGTCGAGGCCCTGGCGGAGCTGAACCCGATGTTGGGTCACAGAGGTTGTCGGCTCGGCGTTACGTATCCGGAGATTACGCAAATGCAGACACGGGCTATCATCGAGGCCGCTGTGGAACTGGAAAGTGAAGGCGTGACGGTCCTTCCGGAAATCATGGTGCCGCTCATCGGAACGGTGCAAGAATTCGAGAACCAGAAGAGCGTGATACAGGAGACGGCTGAGAAGGTCTTTGCGGAGAAGGGAAAGCGGGTCGATTACCTTGTTGGAACCATGATCGAGATTCCACGAGCTGCGCTCACGGCTGACGAAGTGGCACGCGAAGCCGACTTCTTCTCGTTCGGCACAAATGACCTCACTCAAATGACGTTTGGCTACAGTCGCGACGACGCTGGGAGATTTCTTCCCGATTACGTTGGTCGGAGAATTCTCGAGGAAGACCCGTTCCAGTCGATCGACGTGAGAGGCGTGGGTCAGCTCGTCAAGATGGGAACCTCGCTCGGCCGATCAGTGAAGGACGACCTCAAGGTCGGCATCTGCGGTGAGCACGGTGGTGATCCAGCCTCGGTCGCATTCTGCTATGATGTAGGGATGAACTACGTGTCATGCTCTCCGTTCAGGGTTCCGATCGCCCGTCTCGCCGCGGCACAGTCGAGACTGACGAATGAGCCGGTTGATGAGGCGGTGGCGGCCTAGGTGAGCGTCGTTCATCGATAAAGTCACGGACCAGTCCGAATAAACAGAGCCGTTGCGGTCATGCCGCAGCGGCTCTCGTCCTTCGGGGGTCGTCTCGCTTCCGGAAAATCACCGACCGAAAATCGGATACTAACTCCGCGTGCGGTTGCGGACCGCCACTTCT
>JBFIPX010000138.1:0-8916 GCA_041609895.1 Rhodothermales bacterium | reverse complement strand
GACCGAGCCTCCCTGAATGCGGCGAGGCGTCTCCGCAGGATGCGCTGTTTACTGCCTGGCCGTCGCCGTTCCGAACGGATCCTGTTATTCGCCATCGGCACCCATCATGATCGACGTGTCCGGGACGTCATCGGTGCCCAGCGACACATCGACTGGCATTTTCGCTATGATGGACTCGCCGGCCGTCACTCGGTCACCAGGCCGGACAGTGACCTCCACAGAAGTCGGCATAAGCACGTCCATCCGGGATCCGAACTTTACGATTCCAAACCGTTGGCCGGCCTTCAGGCTGTCGCCGACGGTAACGTGATAGACGATCCGTCGCGCAACCTTGCCCGCTATTTGCTTGAACAGTATGCGCATCCCATTGGGATGGCGAATTCCCAGCTGCGAGCGTTCGTTCTTCTCACTTGCCTTCGGATGCCACGCGACGAGGTAGTCGCCTGGAACATACTGATCGAATTCGACGACTCCGTTGGCGGGCGACCGGTTCACATGAACATTGAGTGGTGAAAGGAAGATTGATACCTGCTTGGCCGGGGCATCGATATAAAGGGGCTCGTATTCGACGGAATCCACCAGCACCACCTTACCGTCGGCAGGGGCCACTACGACCGATCCATCTAACGCGGCTTCCGGTGTAATGCGATCCGGGTCCCGAAAGAAGTACAACGTGAAGGCGACGATCACTACGGCCAAGACTACGGGAAGCCACTTCCAGGATCCCGGCAGCAGAAACGCAATCCCGCCAATCAACAGCGACAGGAGGAGCGAGACCCCAATGATTCCGTACCCTTCAGGTGCAAACATGCCTTTGAAGCAAAGAATAGCCTAATCGAATCCAAATTTGGCGGAAACTGAAAGATACACACAGTGTAGCAGAGCCGCAGTCGCCGGTGCAATTGTACCACGCAATTTTCGGAGTATTCGTTCAGGCTTGCCATCCTCTCATGCGAACAGTTTCGTTACATACGCTCGGATGCAAGCTAAATTTTGCAGAGACCGCGACGATCGCGGAACAGTTCGCCGCGCATGACTTTAGCGTCGTACCCTTCGGGAAGCCCTCCGACGTTACCGTTATCAACACGTGCTCGGTGACGGACGAGGCGGATCGGAAATGTCGACAAGCGATCCGTCGGGCGATCCGCACCAACAAGGATTCCTTCGTGATCGTGACGGGCTGCTATGCCCAGCTCAGTCCTGAAGACGTCGCGTCGATCCCGGGCGTTGATGCCGTTTTGGGAACAGCTGAAAAGCTAGCAATCTTCGACGTTCTCAAGTCTTTCGAGCCGGCCGAGAAGACACAAACCAGCGTATCGTGCATCGACGACGCCGCCACATTTGAAGCCGCCTTTTCGGCAGGAGAACGTACTCGCGCGTTCTTGAAAATCCAGGACGGATGTGACTACACCTGTTCCTTCTGTACGATTCCAATGGCACGCGGAATGAGCCGCTCACAATCGATCGATGCCACGGTTCGACAAGCTCATCGCATCGCCGATCGCGGACATCGAGAAATCGTGCTGAGCGGAGTGAACATCGGCTTGTTTGGGACCGACACCGGTGAGTCGCTGCTGGATCTTCTACGCGAACTGGATCGGGTGGACGGCATCGATCGGTATCGGATATCATCCATCGAACCAAACCTGCTCACGGACGAGATAATAGAGTTCGTGGCGGGGTCACAACGGTTCATGCCTCACTTCCACATTCCGCTCCAGAGTGGAGACGACTTCGTACTTGGCAAGATGCGGCGCAGATACCGCCGCAGCCTTTATTCGCATCGCATTGACACCATCCGAAGTCTTATTCCCGATGCGGCAATCGGCGTTGACGTGATCGTAGGCTTTCCTGCGGAAACGGAGGAGCGCTTCGGCAACACGCGAGCTTTTCTAAACGGTCTTCCAATAACATACATCCACGCTTTTACGTATTCTGAGCGCCGCAATACGGCCGCCGTCGAACAACTCGACCGGATGGAAGGCTCCCCCGTCGCACGCCCTGAGAGGTCACGCAGAAACCAGATTCTGCGATTGCTGTCGGAGCGAAAGCGGAATGAGTTCGCCAGACTTCACATCGGCCAGCGACGACCGGTCCTCTGGGAAGGGAAGGTGTCAGCGGGAAAAGCGCTTGGGTTCACGGACAACTACATTCGCGTATGCGCTCCTGCGGGCACGGTGAGGGAAGGAACGATCGACACTGTGCTTCTTGATCGTATGGAGAATGGAGGTATGGTAGCCGCAGCTCCGCCAGAGTTTGAACCCATCGCATAGCGCTAGCAAGGCAGTCCGCCGCGTCTTGTCTCGGCGGACGAGGATGCGTTGCCGTACCCGGTCGGGACTAGTGACGACCGGCCTATCCATAAGCCGCACTGATCCGCCCCGACTACCAGCTACACCGGTTGGACGGGCTTCAAACGCGATTCACTTCACGCTAGCGAGAGCAGACGAACCGATTGACGCCAGGCGGTGTTGAACCTGCGCCGGACCGTATAGGCGCCAGACCGACCGGACCGAGCGCCCAATGATGCACTTGGGCGCCCAACTGGGGGTATTGGCGCCGCAGGCCGATATACTACAGTGAACAGGTCCGGTCTCCCAACCCCAACGCATACTCTTTCTCAATTTCGTGCGCCGAAGCCCCACATATGACATCAAGGCCGGCTACGTAATTCGCATTCAGTATGCGTTAATCGCGTCCCTGCTTCTCGCCTTGGCCTTGGTCAATCTGTGGCCGACAACCGCCCCGACCCACACTGACATTACCTACAGAGCTCGAGGTCAGGAGACGATTGCGATCGAAGAGATTGTGCAGACCAGACATAGGAAAGAGAAGCCCCCACCCCCACCTCCTTTGATTCCTGTGATCGTATCCGATCAGGAGATAATTGATGATGTCGAGCTAGACATCCAGGACGACTTTCTCGCGCTGAGCGACGATGAAGAAGAGGGCGACGAGCTTCCCGAAGGTGACCGGACGTCGTCGGCACCTTCCTTGATGGAGCCGCGACCCGTTCGAATCGTCGAGCCGGAATACACCCGCGATGCTAAGCGGCGAAACATACGAGCTGAAGTCGTCGTCGAGGTTCTAGTGGATGAGCGAGGCCGAGTCGCGGCTGCAGAGGTGATCGACCGATACCTTCTCGGTAAGGACGAGGCGAAGGAGGAGGTGGGTCGGATCGGCTATGGCTTGGAAGAGTCAGCGATCGATGCGGCCCAGCGGTGCATGTTCAGGCCGGCTCGCTTGGACGGCGTGGCCGTTCGTTCCTATGCGAGAATCATCTTCAGCTTCGGGGTATAGACCGAAGGGGTTGTCTCCGCGAGTGCAGTGTGCCACGCTATGTCCTCGATGCGAACCATCTTCGACCTTCAGGCCGCGTCAGTAATCTCAGACCATGTCACTTCAGCACGGTCGTACAACTCCGCCACCAGATCCACGATGAGGTCCTTGCCCTGCTTCTTGCTCAAAGTATACCATGGGTTCATCAAGGTAGACCTGAGCAGGAAGACACCTTCACGATCGTAATCATCTTTCGACACGCCAAGCCGAGCCAGAAAATCCTCGACCGAGGCTGGGCGATACTGTCCCGAGTGCAGTACCGTACGGCTCAGAAAAAATCGCTGCTCGTACACGTGAACCCTCCGCTTCTCCGGAATACTGAACTGCTCATATAGCGATCTGTTTAGCCGGTTAAGGTCTGATAGGACGGGGGTCTCGAAGGATGGCCGAAAGGCGAAGCAAACAATGTTCGATTCTGGTTGGCAGAGCGCTACGGCGTGTACCGGTTTGGACCCGGTAAGCTCTGGCCACCTTGTGACAAGCGCATACAGTTGCGCGGCACTTCGAATCGTCTCCCGGACGAGCTTTCCATGGCCGCTCGTATCGAGGGGAACCGTCTTGTGTGCCAACCAGACTGACGCGGCAGACGCACCGGGTTTGCTACCCTCGACAATGTAGACCCCGATCGCCTCGCTCGTCGCCTCCTCACGTGGACCCTCCGGAGCATCTTCAACGTACGGCGCGTGCTGACGCATGATGGGACGAACCAGATTGGACTTGAAGCACACCGCTCCCGCTGGATAAGGAACGTAGCCGAGTTTGTGGGGATCGACCGCTATGGAATCACATTCGCCCAGCTTCTCCAGAGCGTCACACGTTTCCGCGTCGGGAAGCAGTAAGTCCAGCTGGTGTCGCTCGCCGTTGAAGATCACTTCTACCTCCGGCTCTCCGAGACCTACTCTCTCCGGGACCATAGCCGTTCGCAGATAGCCTCCGTATGCAGCATCTGCGTGCAGCCAAAAAGACGACTTGTCCTCCTCTTCCCTTCGCGTGCGCAACTCAACCAGCCGATGTATTGGGTCTACCGCACCCTCCTCAGTCGAACCGGCAACCGTCACCACGGCGAGGATATGGCTGCTCGTCTTGTCTGCTTCGTGCAGCACGTCCACCAGCCCTTCCTCGCGCATTCGAAATCTGGAGTCCACTGGGATGATCCGCAGCGCGTCACGACCGAGACCAAGCAAGTCGAGGATCTTCGCCAGACAATAGTGATGTGTCTCCGGCGCAAGGATTAGGGGTTGGCTCTTGATTCGTGACAGCAAGGCCGCCATGCCTACACGCGCGACATTGTAATCGGACATCCGATATGCCTGGATAAAATCCATAACGCCCCGCTCCCGACGATCAGCAACCAAATCGAAGACCTCCAGCATCTGCCACAGTGCCCGCGACGGAGGGATTCGCAATAGCTGGTTATCGGTTGCGCCGGCCAGCTCGGTATCCAGCTCCATCTGCCTCGCAATGTCTCGAAGCACGAACGGCAGGTACCGGGTTGTACGGGCAACCCATAGGGCTTCAAGGTTGGCAATCGTGCCGCCGCTAGTAAGATGTGACCACGATACGGCGGGATCGTAGCCAAGCATCTCCGCGATCATCGCTCCTGCCTCGCGTTCGAGGCGCAGAGTCACCGGGGCGGCTTCCTCGGATACATTGTTAGGATTGTACAGCATGCCGGCATAGTATCCCGTGATGGCCGGAATAGTCTGCTCGGCAAGCATGTGCGCGGCGTAGCGCGGGCTCTGAAACGGGAAGTCGGCTTTTAGCGCCGCCAGCAACTCCTGAAGCCTGTCCTCAAATCTGTCGTTCCAGTGGCTGTGAGTCCGGCGCATGTCCGACGTGATGACGACCCCATCTTCGGGGAAGTAGTTACGCCTCCAGTATTCGTGGTCCTCCGTTATTCGACGTATGGTGGTGTTGAAAATCGAGCTGTTCTCCGCTTTCGGTCCGATGAACCATGCGCTGAACGAGCCATCTTTGAACTCGGAATCGTCTTTCATGCCAGGTTGCGGGATTTCAGGCAAGCATTGGTGTCTTACGGCCTATGCGTCTCAGAGCGCCGATGTCGAATGTGGGGAGACCACCCCAATCAAGCAACCGGTAGTATAATGCGGGAGCACCTGGCCAATCGCGAGCGCGCACCGCGAAGCGTCTGACAGGAATCGCCCTACAACCGATCGTCAGGGCAAGTCTTCCCAGACGGCGTCTTCGATGTCGCGAGACGTCGACTTCCGCTCATCTACTCGCGGATTGCGGGATTCTGCCGGCGATCTTGTACTGCGACGCCGGCCACCGGGAGCGTAGCCTGGCTCCATCCCCTGCTCACGCGAAGGTATTCCACGCGTGGCCGCGATAAGAAGGTTGCGAGCCGCTCGAAAGATCAGCCACAGCAAAATTGCGAAGAAGAGAACCTTGAGCAGCATCAGAATAGCGAGGCTGACGGAACCGGATTGAAGTAGGTCGTACCTGGGTGCCGAAGTGTACGTATTTGAGCCAGCAGTTGTTCGAGGTCTTGGCTTCGATTCACGAAGTCGATGTTTTCCGAATTGACGATCAGAAGCGGGCTTTTCGTGTATCTGAAGAAATAGTAGTTATAGGCCTCGTTCAGTTCGCGGATATAGGCTTCCTCCAACGGCTTCTCAAATGCTCTTGCGCGCATGCGAATATTCTTCATCAAGCGGTCAGGAGTTGATTGCAGGTACACCACGAGGTCCGGCTGCGGCGTCCGCGGCTGCATAATCTTGAAGAGCGTCTCGTAGAGCTGAACCTCGTCACCGTCAAGGTTTAGATGCGCGAAGATCCGGTCCTTGTCGAAACTATAATCCGAGACGACCAGCGAGTGGAAGAGATCCGGCTTCATCAGCATCTGCTGCTGGCGAAAGCGACTCGCCAGGAAGCTTAACTGCGTTTGAAACGCCCAACGTTTGCGGTCTTCGTAGAATCGCGCAAGAAAGGGGTTTTGTTCGAACTCCTCGAGTACGAGCATACCCTTGAAACGCTGAGAAAGGATGCGGGCGAGAGACGTTTTTCCTACTCCGATGACGCCCTCGACGACGATGTATCGTACCTCGTCAAAGAGCGGTACGCCGGGGTCGCTTCTCCTTTCTACTTGAGGCTCGTCGGGCATATGCTTTCGCAAAGGCGTTTAATCCAGATGTCGGAGACCATCAGTTGGCTCCGCCGGCAGGAACTTCAGTCTGAAAAGATAAGGTGCGCCTATTCGTACTTCTCGAGCGTAATGATAGTTTTCAATGGACGTGATGCATCCTCGCAGTCGTCGATCAATTCCCTGAGTGTGCTCGTGAAGCCCGGCAGTTTCCGATCGCATGGCCACACCTCGGATAATGGCAGCAGAACGAATAGCCGGTCGCTCATTCGAGGGTGCGGTACGGTAAGCGATTTGGAATTAATCACCTCGTTCTCGTAAAGGAGAAGATCGAGATCGATCGTTCGAGGTGCCCAAGCCTCCAATGCCCGTTCTCGACCAAGATCCCTCTCGATTCGCAAGCAGGCGTCAAGCAGAGATACTGGATTGAGAGTAGTTTGGACCCTAATGACCGCATTTAGAAAATCGGGTTGTTCTTCCTCCCCCAACGTGAGAGCCTCCGAGCTGAACACCGGGGACACCGCATTTACTTGAATCGATTCTTGATTGGCGAGCCCATGAACCGCCCGAATCAGGAAGCGGATTCTTGGCTCAATGTTGGATCCCAGTCCTACGTACGCTTCCATCGAGTCCGGCTTCCGTTTAAACTCCTTCAACGGAATTTATGACGCCCCACTATCTTTCAGTCTGCCTGCCAGAATTATATGCTGAACACTGTAGGAATTAGAAGAGAAGACGCCGAGAGAATCGGTGAGCAGCGGAGCGCAATTGGGCCGGCGCAGGTTCGTCGAATTGTGGAGGCAGGCGGGCGAGTACTTGTTCAGCCTGCTGTCGACCCCGCCACGAAAGAGATCAAGCGTGCCTTTGACGATAATGAGTACGTCGAAGCCGGTGCGGTCGTACGAGAGGACCTGTCGGAGGCGCACATCGTTGTCGGTCTGAAGGAGGTCGAGCCATCGCACCTTCTGCCCAACAAAGCGTACCTCTTTTTCTCGCACACGCATAAAGGACAGGAAAAGAATCGCCCGCTACTAAAGGCGATGATGGAAGAGAAGATCACCCTGATCGATTACGAACTCGTGGCCGACTCCGATGGTAACCGACTGCTCACCACCTTTACCTATTTCGCCGGTTACGCTGGTATAGTAGACACTCTTTGGACCCTCGGCCGCCGACTTGAGGCTGAAGGCGTCAACAGCGTCTTCCAGAGTATCCAGCAAGCCATAAACCGACCTGACCTTGCGGAGGTTCGAGCGGTTCTGCGAGAGATCGGCAAACTCATCGACCGATTCGGGACCCCTATAGACCGACCGCCAGTTGTGATCTGCATTCTCGGCCGCGGCAAGACGAGTGCCGGGGTGCAGGAGTTACTCGACCTCTTGCCGGTGCACGAGATCACCATCGGAGATCTCCCGCAGGTCGTAAGCACAGGCAGCCGCGCACGGATCTACAAGCTGGTTCTCGAGGTCGACGCGATGTACCGGATTCGAGCCCAGTTCTCCGATCAAACCGACAAATTTGCTGCACTTCCACAGCAGGAACGAATCAACTTCTATCTACAGAATCCAGATTATTTCGAGTCGAATCTCGACAAGGTTCTGCCGCACGTTACGGCACTGGTCAACTGCATCGTCTGGTCGAGTCGGTATCCCCGCACCGTACCCTCGGCCCTCATGGCTGCCGTATGGGACGCAGGAACACCACTCAAGGTCATTGGAGATATTACCTGCGATCCGAACGGATCGATCGAATTCTCACGAGAGACGTGGATTAATGACCCGGTATTCACATATGATCCGCGTCGAGATCGATACCGAATGGGCGTGCACGACGACGGCATTGCCGTGTTGGCTGTTACGAACTTGCCGTGCGAATTCTCACGTGATGCGTCGATTCGATTCGGCCAGGAATTGGAGCGGTTTCTTCCACCGCTATTGTCGACGCACTTCGACGGGCCCCTCGAGGCTTCCGGGATTCCCCCAGTGCTAAAGAATGCAACGATACTTTGGAGGGGCAAGCTCACAGAGCGCTACCACCATATGCGGGACTTCATCCATTAACGGTGACGGACGCAGCTGTCCGCGTTACTTCATTCCGGCCGCACTTTCCGCGGCGACGCGTCGCACGGGGCTCTTCCAGCAACAGCTGAGAATCTGTGAGTCTTTTCGATCTGTCAAAAAGAAAGGGGTCCGACCCTACAGCCGGACCCCTTTACTGCTGAATAGCCACGAGCACTTAGTTGAGGTAAAATCTGAATCCAACACCTCCTCCGAAGTCACCCTCTGTGGATGGGCTAAGCGCGAGGCGGGGAGTCAGCTGCGCATAGACCTCAAAACGGTCGAAAAGATAGCCGACTCCGACACGACCACTAACACCTACGACGACTTCGTCGTCAAGGTCGTTGGAACGATCCCGCAATCCTATGAATGCGCCAGGACCGTAGAAGAAGTGTGCGCGATTCGAACGTCCGAAAT
>JBFIPX010000137.1:0-8952 GCA_041609895.1 Rhodothermales bacterium | reverse complement strand
GGATCGCGCGGCCGTAGAACTGGGCATCGGCCGAGCCACGATGTATCGTCTGCTGAAGAAATACGAACTGATGGATTAGCTCGGCGGCGTCCTTTGGGACACGGGCCGCTGCGCGGAACCGTGTACTATGCGACTCACCTCATACGAAAAGGACGTCCAGCGAGAGATCGACGAATGGCAGCGCGGTGAGGGATCGTTCCTCATGCAGGCTGTCAATTGGGCCATGCAGCCGGTCGACTGGGTTGTGCGGCAGGTAGTCTCGCCAAACCTCGAAGAGCAGGCGGACGAGGTCGTCACACAATTTCTCTCGATACTCAACGACGCCTCCGAGTGGACGCACCATCCGGACGACGTGCTGGCTGAGGCGAAGCGCAAGGGTCTCAACATCGAACGAATCGAAGAGCTGCGCGACGAGCCGCTGGAGAAGCTCGACGAGCTGGCCCGTGGCCACTTCACGCAAAACTCTATCCTGGCTGCTATTGAAGGTGGTGGCGCAGGGCTCGGTGGTCTCGTTCTGATCGCCGCCGACATCCCGCTGCTGTTTACAATTAATCTCAGGATGATCCAGCAGATCGCCGCGTCTTACGGTTTCGTTTTGAGCGGACCGGCGTACCGACCATTGGTACTTTCGGTATTCAATGTCGCTGCCACGGGGAGTCGAGAATCAAAGAGCAGTGCTGTTAGGGAAATCAGCGTCGCTGCGGCCGCGTTTGCGAACGATCTCGAGTATAAGGGCCGGGTTCGCGGATCGTTCAAGGATCAGAATCGTCATGCGCCCCGCGAGATCGTCAAGAACCTGCTTGGACGAAAGATCGCGCAGGCTGTACCGATCGCCGGCGCTGCCGTCGGAGCTGGTGTCAACTACTGGTTCACCACAGAATCTGCGGAGGCGTCGTATATGCTTTTTCGGGCTCTGTATCTGGAGCGAAAGGAGCGCCGGTAGTCTATATTCATACGATCATCGCGTCTCGGATCGACTGACTGCACTCCTGCCGCATGCCACTCGTTGCCATCGTCGGTCGACCGAATGTCGGCAAGTCGACGCTATTCAATCGACTGACAGAATCCCGCACTGCGATCACCCACGATGAGCCGGGTGTGACGCGTGATCGCGTGTATGGAACTGCTATCTGGAACGGTGTCGAATTTGACGTCGTCGACACTGGCGGATACGTGGCAGCGTCCGCGGACCGGTTCGAACAGGCCGTTCGCGAACAGGTCGAGATCGCGGTTGCCGAGGCTGACCTCCTTGTGTTCGTTGTCGATGTGAAGACGGGCATCAGCGACCTGGACGACGACGTGGCGCAGATGCTTCGCAAGTCGGGCAAACCGGTCGTCGTGATGGCGAACAAAGCCGACAATGAGAAGCTCCGCTGGAACGCCGCCGAGTTCTACTCGCTTGGTCTCGGGGATGTGATTCCCGTGAGTGCGGTCAGTGGGACCGGCACCGGAGAGCTGATGGACGAGATCGTGCGGCAGCTTCCGAAGAGCGCCAAGCGGCCCGAAAGCAGCGGTCCACGGCTGGCGATTGTTGGACGACCGAACGTCGGCAAGTCGTCGCTAGTCAATCAGCTGCTGGGCGAAAACAGGTCGATAGTCACCGAGATCAGCGGGACCACGCGCGACTCGATTGATTCGGTGCTGAAATACCACGGCCAGGAGATTACGCTCGTCGATACGGCTGGCCTTCGCCGAAAAGCGCGCGTGCGCGAAAACGTCGAGTTCTATTCAGTCCTCCGAACGCAGCGAGCCATCAGCGAATCCGACGTGACCATTATGCTTCTTGATGCTACCAAGGGGTTGGAGTCTCAGGACATCAAGGTCTTGAAGGAGGCCGAGAGTCTACGCAAGGGGCTGCTCGTTGCGGTGAACAAGTGGGACCTTATCGAGAAGGAAACCAACACGGCCAGAGATTTTCAGCGCGATCTGTACGAACGCCTTCAGACGCTGAGCTACGTGCCTGTAGTGTTCATATCAGCTCTGACCCGACAACGAATCACCAAAGTTATCGATGGTGCACTAAGCATCTACAAGGAGCGGCAAAAACGCATATCCACAAGCAAACTCAACGAGGTGATGCTGGCTGCCATCGAGCGATCACATCCCCCGATGTACCGGAATCGGTACGTCAGGATCAAGTACGTGTCGCAGATCAAGTCGAATCCGCCCGTCTTCGCAATCTACTGCAATCAGCCAACGGGAATACGCGATCCGTATCGCCGATACCTGGAAAACCAGATGAGGGATGCCTTCGGGTTCGAGGGTGTACCGCTAACGTTTGTGTTTAAGAAGAAGTAATCGAGCACCGGTGAACTACCGATCGGTGATGGAGACCGAAGCTATTTGCCCGGCCCGTCAGCTTTTGGTTAAATCCTGATGGCGATGCCGGCGCGATCAGAGCCTGCGAATCAAAGTTGGAAGACTGGTTGTTAGATTACGCCTGTTACCACCGTTGTAATCTTGAATCAGGAATCAAGCACATGCCGGGCGAACCGCGAAACACTGCCAGGAAGAACGAGCGCAAACTGAACTTCTGGGAGCGCCTCTATTTGCCGGAGGTCGCCAAGGGACTCGGCTACTCCTTCCGGAAGATGGTGAAGGAACCGATGTACACGTTCCAGTATCCCGAGGAGCAGTGGTATCCGCCCGACGGCTATCGCGGCCGACCGGTCTTGGTTGAGCAACACGGTCGTCCGCGCTGTGTATCGTGCAATCTGTGCGCCCGCGCATGCCCTCCGATGGCCATCTCCATGCAGTCGCACGAAATCGAAGGGCCAAAGGAGCGCGAGCCGGAATGGTTTGAGATCAACATGCTGCGATGCATCTACTGCGGCTTCTGTGAGGAGGTCTGTCCCGAGGAAGCGATCGTGATGTCGAAGGAGTACGACCTGACTTTCCAGAATCGTGAGGAAGCGATCTTTGGACTTGAGAAGCTTCTGGTGCCTGCCGAGAGGCTCCGTGACCGTCTTGAGTATCTCGAGGAAGCGAAGAACGAGCAGTTTGGGGAGCAGTGGGATTATCAAAAAGACAACAACATTCACAGTCTGAGGGATCGCCCTTTTCTTGAGTGGCTGACCGAGAGTGCGACTTCTGATGAGTCAGGCGCCCGTGAAGCCAGCGCCTGAATATTGACTTAAGGGATTCGGCCGCATCAAGCGAAATGTCCCAGTCGACAACGACCGAAATGACCAAGGCGACAGAAGAGGAGATTCGGCGACGCGACCTCATCACCGGCCAGCTGTCCTACCTGCTCGACGAGATCAGCGCGCTGTCAACGGTCCTAACGACGTTTCCGGACGACTTGTTGGAGGCGCAGCCCTTCGAGGGCGAACCATCTGTCAAAGACCTGTTCTCTCAGCTGGCAACGCGCGAGTCAGCCATCCGGATTCCAAATGTTGGGCGATTCATCGCTTCTGATGGGGACCTGCCAGCCCTTATCGCCGATGCGGCTGCCGTCGTCCCTAAAGAGACGAAAAACGCGTCCCCGGCCGACGTGCTCGGGGAGGTAGTGACGGCCCGCTCCCACCTGCTGGAGCTGGTGCGCTCTGCAGACGAGTCGGCATGGGACGAGGCAGCCCGGCTAGCGGGAGAGGCGGTGACGATGACCGAATATCTCTTCGCCGTGGTCCAGGAGGATGTCGAGCTGCTGAGAGCAGTCGCACAACGGATTCATGAGTCAAGGCCGGTCGGGTCGCCAGGTTTCACGGCACGATAAGGCCGAATTCGGCCGTTTAGTTCGTTATTGTAGGTGAGAACAACTATTTTGGCTGAGTCCGGGCGTGGGAGTCCCACACACAATATTCTCCGCACGCGATTCGTTTCCACCGACCCGGCCAATACATCTACAGGAGCATCCCGATGGCGCGAGGTGGCGTCACATTCAAGCAGTTGGACACTGCCTTCAGTCACGGCAATTTCGAGCCGCTGTATTTGCTGTACGGTGAGGAGGCGTTCCTGATTGATGCGCTTCAGCAGCGACTGATCGAGTGTGCGCTTGGTCCGGGCGAACGCGATTTCAACCTTGACATCATTTATGGTGCAGAGGCCGACGCGCGACAGGCCCTCACGGCCTGCGCGTCGTTTCCGGTAATGGCTCCGAAGCGAGTTGTCATCATCCGTGATTTCGAGAAGATGAAGGACAACCGGCTTTTCAAGTCTTACGCCGAGCAGCCTAATCCGACGGCAATAGTTGTACTTGTATGCCGAAGCAGGCCCAATCTCAGCGCTCACCCGTATCGTGCACTAAAGGAAAAGGCCGTCGCGGCCGAGATTAAGCCTCTCACGGCGGCGCGGGTGCCGGGTTGGATTGTTGATCGGGTCAAGACGGCCGGGCTCGAGATTACCCCGAGGGCATGCGAGATGCTGGCCGATTTCGTCGGCACCGATCTTCAGACGGCCGCCGGGGAGATCGATAAGCTGGTCTCATATGTGGGAGACCGTAAGACGATTGAAGAGATGGACGTCATTCGCGCGAGCGGGCAGACGAGAGAGTACAATGTGTTCGAGCTGCAGAAGGCCGTAGGCGGTCGCGACTACGCGCGTTCCATGGTCATCCTGGAACGGTTGTTGCAACAAACATCTAACGTGCGAGGCGAGGGCATTCGCATTGTAACGATCCTCTCTTCGTATTTCACCAAGCTCTGGAAACTGACAATTTGTCAAGGAAGGAGATTAGGGGAAAAGGAGATCGCATCCCGGATCGGAGTTTCACCGTACTTCATAAAGGAGTACATTCATAGCGCGAAGAACTTCGACCAGAGTTCTTTGGAGGGCTGTTTGACCTCATTGCTGGCGGCTGACTATGAGCTCAAGGGCGGTGCCCACCGCTCGGAGCACATGGTTATGCAGCTATTGGTGAGCAAACTCACCGATCGCGGATCGGTCTTTGCACAACATCAAGAGGCACTAGCTCTGACATAACGGCGCAACAATGCGTCTGATAATAGAAGAAAGATATGGCTGATACGCTCGAGCGTAATAAAAAGACACCTGTTCCGACCTTGAAGGTGCGGAAGGCGGCTTCCCGCTCAAAGAACCCGAGCAACCGCCACTTTGAGACCTTGAATCAGATGAGTGACGAGGATCTCATGTCGCAGTTTCAGGCAGGAACCGTCGAAGCATTCGACATCCTTGTGAGCCGATACAAGGATCCGTTGACGAACTACATCTATCGGTTCCTCGGTGACATGAAGGAGTGCGAGGATCTATTGCAGGAGACATTTCTGCGAGTCTATCGCAACCGGCACTCGTACCGGAGGATTGCTAAGTATTCAACGTGGTTGTACACAATTGCCGGTAACCTTGCGCGATCCGAGTATCGCAAGCGCAAGCGCCGTCGCCTGTATTCCCTCCAGTCCGTCAACCGCGACGACGAGGAGTACGAGGTGGAGATTCCGGATGAGACTTTCTCTCCGGACAAGCACGCAGAGAGCACGATCCAGGATCACTTCATCCAGGAAGCGCTGAAACAGATTCCTGAAGAGTTCCGGGAGGTTGTCGTGCTGCGCGACGTGCAGCAGCTAGCCTACGAAGAGATCGCTGAAATAACCGGATTGCCGATGGGTACGGTCAAGAGCCGGATCAACCGCGGTCGGACCAAGCTGCAGGCACTGCTCAAAGAGGTCTACACGCCGCAGCAAGACTAAGCGGATTGCATTTCGTTTCCCGTTTGCGGGAGGAAAAGGTCGACGAGTTTCGTCGGCCTTTTTTCTTTTTCCGGCGTGAACCCTGCGAGCCCTCGCACGTTTACCGTGATGCTGCTCTTTAATGGACGCCTTGTGAATGCATTTCGCTTATGGCTGAAGGATACGATGTGAGTCGAGACGAGTCGGCCTGGCATGATCTCGACGAGTTTTTGTGTGAGTACGTAGACGGATCGATGGATCCCGTCGTGCGGGAGGTCTTCGAGGAGTATGTCCTCCAGAATCCCGATCTGGCCCAGCACGTGGAGTGTCTTTGCCAGGCGCGACAAATGTTGCGCCGCTCCCATTGTCCGTGCCGCCTGACGGCGGACTTCGTTGATCGCCTTCGGCGACGCGTTTCAGAAGATAGCTTCGCAGAGAGGGAAGTGGTGATGCCGGGGATGTACGCTAACCTGGCTCATCTCACGGCGTTCACGTCGGCGCTGCTTGTGATGACCATGGTCGGATTCATGGTGGGCGCCTACCTATCGGACACCGAGTCGTCACGGGTAACGAATCGCGTTGCTTCTGTAGCGGTTGACCGGGCCTCGGCGCCGCGAGCTACTTTTTCGAGCCTCTTTGTTGCGCCCGACGTTAGAGCACTGAGGGTTGGCTCGGCCGACAACATCACGCCGGTTGCCCCGCGCCGCCTGCCGATCGTGCCTCTTTGGGCTGATGCGGACTGGCGGGACGCTCCACAGTTCGCTTCCGCCTCCGTCTGGTAGAGGCGGCACTTCCGACTTTCAACCGGGCCCTTAGCTCAGTGGTTTAGAGCGCTCGCCTCACACGCGAGAGGTCACTGGTTCAAATCCAGTAGGGCCCACCAGATCAAGCGATTCGCTGGAGGCACCTCGGCGACCACGAGGAAGGGTTCAATCGAGGCGTCTCTAATCTTGCGCTTGTCCACGCTGCCTCCGTATTTCAGGTGGACAAACACGGAGGTAGGTCATGCTTACGCGAATCTTATGTACGATTGTTTTGATCACGGCATTCTCGGCGAACGCACTTCAGGCCCAGCAATGGTCGGCCGAGCAGAAAGAGGTCTGGGAATTCGAGAAGGCGTGCTGGCAAAAGTTCATCGATAAGGACATGGCAGCTATCCGCAGCTGCTTCCACGAGGACTATCGAGGCTGGTATTCAGCAAATCCGGTTCCGATGCCTTTGCCATCCGAAGCCGCGTGGACCAGAGAGATGGAGAAGAGCCGCATGGTTGCACACAATATGACCCCACACCACATCATGGTGTACGGAAATGTCGCCATTGTACATCTGACCGCCTCGATCACCGAGGAGACAGAGCCAGATCAACCGGACAAGACGACGTGGTACCATTGGACCGATATATCGTTGAAGGAGGACGGCAAGTGGTCGTGGATTGCCGATCACGGACATCCGGGAAATCAGGGCAACTAGGGTAGGTCTCGGAACCCCACGGAGGCAGGCCCGGCTCACACTCGTGCGCCGGGCCTTGTTGCCTTGACGGGAGATGCATAGGAAGCACAACGACAGGTGTGCGGCAGAAAGGGATCGATGATCGAGACTCGCCAAGCGAGATCCCAGCGGCCGGTAGGCTTGGCTAAACCCGCGATTCCCTGTCGGCCCTTGGATGAAGCACGAACGCCTCTTTGGCCGTGTCGTGATATGTCGTCCCGAAGCCGGCGAGGGTCTCTTTAGATACTTCGTTTGGGTTACCCCAGCACTGACAAGTAATCTTGTCGCACGCCTCAATCACGTTGGCGAGTGGCCCCTTGCCCGTTTCGTTGGCAAGATGTGCCACAAAGGAATCGTCGGTTGCATAGATCTCGGTCCACTCGCTGACGCGTTCCGACGGGTAATCGGCGTGATAGCAGATGACGCCCGGATGTTCGAGCATCACCCTGCATAAATCCTCCTGATTGGTCCTGAAAACATGTTCGCTTCCGGGTTTGATGTCCCACCGTATCTTGAGCATGAACGGCATTGGCGTTTCTCCGTAGGTAAAACAGTATTTGGTTGATGGTAGCGTGGTTCGAGGTCAGTCGCAAATGGAAACTCTAGACCGAACGTGCCGGGTCGGGAATTACTACCGATTGCCGAGGAACTGAATGCGCAACCTTCACCAACATTCTCGTGGCGAAGGTGTACTTTGGGCACGGGCACGCCCGTCCGACAGCGCGTCTTGCGCTTTACTTACTCACCCACACCGCAGCCACTCACGCGCCATGCTGCGCCGGAAACTGCTCATAGCATACCTGCGGCTAAAGGACGAGATCGAGAACGATCCGCCGTCCGAGTGCGCAACGGCGCTTCACCGGTATCGGGATCGCGTGATGTCGGTGCTGATGTCGCGGTGGTACTACTAGCGGCAAAGTGTGCCGATACTTGCGGGCGCCACGTCTGAGCGGCGGTCGCCGGCGAGAGGATGCGAGAGCCGTACCAGCCGCTACAGGTCTGTCGCGTATCGCCAATTCTCCACGACGACTACCTGCGGCACGGAGCCGGCCGCGCGGTCTCGAATCAGAACGATCTCGGACTCGTCGGCGGAGACGTCCCAGAGAAAGAGTCCAGGTACTGAAAAGGGGGCTCCGGCCTGATCCTGTGTCAGAACCATCTGCGGTTGACCGGCTCGAAACACAGGTATAGTCGTAACCTCGGCGGCCATGAGATTGCCCGTTTCGAAGTCAATGAAGTAGATGCTGTCTCCGCGCCATTTGGGCCATCCGGCTCCCTGGTTCGTAACGCGTGCGTGCCGGCTTCCGTCCGGATAACTCGAGACAAAGATATTCCCCTGCCCGGACCGGTCAGAGAAGTAGGCGACGTACCGTCCGTCTGGTGATACACTTGGAAAGGCGACCGAGAATCGCTCTCTTAGAATCGGCTCGGGCTCTTCGGTCCCATCCGCACGAATACGCCATATCTCCGAAAACTTGTTCGAGCCGTCAAGATGCGTGTACAGGATCCACTCGCCGTCGTGCGACCAGGTCGGATAGAAGTTACTGCCGGTTCCGATCACCAGAGGTCTCGATTTCGATTCACTATCCAGAGACTGAATGTAAATGTCTGCTTCGCTGCCCAAGCCGGCTCGGGTCTGAAAGGCTATGCGGCGGCTGTCCGGCGACCAAGCCGGGCGCCATGGGTTGCCCACATCGAAGGTCAGCTGAAAATACCCGCCCAGCTGTTGATCCACGACCCAGATGTTTCGTTAACTCGCACTGGTGTTCACGTCGATAGCAACATACCTTCGGTCGGGTGATATGTCGGGGGCACTTGCTCCAACGAGCCCCGACAGTTG
>JBFIPX010000136.1:0-8972 GCA_041609895.1 Rhodothermales bacterium | reverse complement strand
CGGCACCAGTCGTCGGGGGGTTGCCATTCGCCAGGGTGAACACAGGTTTGTCGGCCCTGACAATGGAATATTTTCGCTTGTACTCAATGGCGAGCCGCCGGACGAACTAGTGGAACTCGACCGCAGCCAATACTGGCGGACGAGTTCTCCGAGTCGCACATTCCATGGGCGCGACGTGTTCGCACCCGTAGCAGCCCACCTGGCCGCCGGACGTTCGATCCGCGATGTGGGCACCCCAATCGACGCCCTCGAACGTCTGCATTGGGCATTGCCGATCGCCGACGAACAAGGCATTCAGGGCTGGGTCGTGCACGTCGACCATTTTGGAAACTGCATCACAAACATAACGCGTCGCGCTTTTGAAGAGAGTCGACGCGGCCGAAACATGAAGTGCTTCGCTGGCAATGGCATTTTGCGCGAGGTTGCCAATACGTATGGTGACGTCGCTGCCGGTGAGCCGCTTGTTCTGTTCGACAGCTCGGATTACCTCGAGATCGCGGTCAACTCGGGCAACGCATCGCAACTGTTCGACATTCAGCGTGGCGCGGCCGTAAACGTCCTGTTTCTGGAGTAAATGACAAGTTCATCGGATCAAAAGCAGCTGTCGAAAGATCAGGTCGATCGGCTGTATCGTGTGGCCATGCTGGTTTCCGCCAGTCGTGATGAGGCTACCGCACTGGTTGCCGAAGCAATGCGGCGGGCGGAGGCATCGGGTGATAATGCGCTCGGCATGCCGGATCTCTACCAAGTTCTTTGGTCGGTCGTCCGAGATCGTGAAAGAGATGGTTCGAACGACTCGGACCGCCTCGCCGACTCTGCTGCAGAAATTGCCCTGAGGAACCAGCGGGGCGAGTCGGCACTCGAGCATGCACGATCTACAGTCAGTCGCAGCTTTCAGAAGCTCGTTCCGGAGATGCAGACGGTTCTCGCCCTACTCGAAGCGGAGCGGATGAGTCCTTCCGAAGTGGCTGCCGTAACGGGGATGGAGGAAAAGGAGGTGATACGCCTGCAGGAGCGCGCGCTGTCGACCTTCCACGACGAACTCCTGTCATCTGCGAGTGACTGGAGCAGGGAGCGGCTCATCGAGGATCTTCCCGATACCTGGCTGTCCGACTCAGTGTCGCATATCGTCCAGAGTCTCGGGACGGCGCCGAAAGACCTACACAAGCAGATCGAGCGAGGCGGAGAGACGAAGATCCCGCCAGTCAGCGGCCCATCGCTCGAATCCACGACACATCGCACGCGACCCAAGCCCCCAACGACGATTCGTCCGCGCTCGCTGATAACGGCGGTCGTGATGATACTGGTCATCGGTTTCGGCGCAAAGTTCGCCTACGAACGACTCTCGCGTCCCCCCGACTCTAACATGATCTCCATAGTCAACCGTGCGGCTGACCGTTTCACGCCCGACCTCGAAACGGATTCCGCCACACGGATAAAACGATTCCTGAACACCCACCTCGCCGACGACACCCCGATGCCGCTCATCGAGGGAATGAGCCTAACCGGGGCAGGCATAGAGGAGATCGCACCCGGTGTGCGCATTCTGGGAATGCGTTTTGTCGACGCGACGACGAAAGAGTTTGTAACTATCTACGCAGTCAGCTATCGATTCCTTGAGAGACAGTCCGCCGTCAAGCTGTCGAACGACGTTCTCCGCCAGATCCAAAGCGACGCTGATTTCGATTTGCATGATCTCGGCTCGTCGAAAGTGCTGGTGTGGCGGCACCGGGCGCACATCTTCCTGGCCGTAACAAAGTTGGACGGGCGAGAACTGCGTCCGAGGATCTACTTTCCGGAACTGCCCGATACCGGCTGACTCGGATTACGAGGCTGTCGGGATCTCAATACGAAAAGTGGATCCGTGTCCTGGCCGGGATTGTACAAGAGTCAACGTTCCGCCGTGGTAGTCCTCAACAATCCTCTTTGCGAGGCTCAGACCAAGCCCCCACCCCCGCTTCTTGGTAGAATAGCCGGGACGAAAGACATTCTTCCACTCGCGTCGATCTATTCCTTTTCCGGTGTCGGACACGTCAATCTGGATTCGATCGCCGTCACGTGAAGCCGTTAGACTGATACGGCCGCTTCCTCCCTCTATCGCGTCAAGTGAGTTTTTGAGCAGGTTTTCGATCACCCACTCAAAGAGCTCAACGTTCACAGGTGCACGTAGACTCGGATCCACCTTCGATTCGAGGACGACCTGCGAACCATGGGAGGGCAATCGCCTACGGATGTAGTCCACCGTATTACTCACGACCGATTCTACAGACTGAACGGAAAGTCTCGGCATCGATCCGATATCCGAGAACCGGCTGGCCACTCTGGTGAGTCGTTCGACGTCTTTGTCAATCTCCTCAACGGCTTCGAGACGTCGGTTCAAATCGAGGTCGTCCGCTCGCAGTATTTCAAGCCATCCCATCAGGCTCGAAATCGGCGTTCCCAGTTGATGGGCCGCCTCCTTGGCCATGCCGACCCACAGGCTGCTCTGTTCGCTTCTTCGTACGTAGCTGAAGCCCAGATAGCCGACGAGAATGAACAGTCCGACGAACGCAAACTGCACATACGGATACCATCGCAACTCCGAAACCAGAGGCGATTCACCGTAGTGAACCTGCTGCTCCAGGCGAACGCCCGTCAAACCTGGAAAAGTTATTTCGATCGGCACGGCTGCGTACGTCCTATCCATTCTGTCGACGAGCGCGTTGAGCCGTTCCACATAACGAAGAGAATCGTTGGACCCGATTCCACGAAGCGACGCCGGGGCGTCGATGTTCCTCCAGCTCAACGGCTCGCCCGTTCGCGAATCCGTGACGATTGCGGGGATGTCAAAGGCGTTGGGGACGAGAATGTCGTCCATGATGAAGCTTAGCTCGCTGGCGGGCGGCATGCCCTGCGCCCATCGGATCGCGTCGACGTACACCGACGCCGTCGCGGAATCCAGACCTGCGATACCAGCCGAACCAGTCATCGCCCGCACGAAAGCTTCAAGTGCCGCCAGTTCTTGTTGGTACGGGTTGAGAGATTGCTGCTGGGCTTTCGGGAGCTGCTCCAGAGCACTTGCCCACAAGCGGACAACAGACTGCTCGCGGTCCTTCAGCCTGTCGACGAGATAGTTGGTGTAGGCAAGCGAGGCGACAGCTATCAGACTTGCGAAAGCAATCAGGCCAATCTTTAGCTTCGTCGAAATGCGGTAGGCTTTCATGGATGCGACTGGGCTGTCCGGTAGAAAAAGTACCCGCGTGCTCCGGCCACGCAGACAGGTTCGGAGCGGGTACGCCGGTAGAATGCCTCAGACGTGAAGCTGTTCGCCTTATCCGACGGCCACCGGCACCCTGTTCAGAATGGTCTGGTTGCGCTTCGGACCAGTTGAAATCGTACTGATCGGGACGTCGAGGTAGTCGGAGACCGCGGAGAGATAGGTTCGCGCACTGTCCGGCAGTTCATCGAACGAGGTGACGCCCGTGATGTCCTCAGTCCAACCTTCGAAGGTTTCGTAGATGGGTTCCACTTTCTCGAGCGTCTGGACCTCGGACGGAAACCGCTCCGTCTTCTTGCCGGCCACGTCATACGCCGTGCACGCCTTGATTTCCGGCGTGCCAGTCAGCACGTCCAGCTTTGTAATCGCGAGATCGGTGAACCCGTTGATCATACTCGTGTACCGAAGAGCGACGAGATCCAGCCATCCGCATCGGCGCGGGCGTCCCGTGGTCGCCCCGAACTCATGGCCCTTTGAGCGAAGCTCGTCCCCGGCTTCTCCATCGAGTTCTGTTGGAAATGGCCCGTTGCCGACTCGCGTCGAGTACGCCTTGACGATCCCGATCACTCGTCTGATCTCTGTCGGCGGGATACCGAGGCCCGTGCAACATCCGCCAACAGTCGGATGGCTCGAGGTCACGAACGGATAGGTACCAAAATCCACATCGAGTAAGGAGCCCTGTGCGCCCTCTGCGAGAACATGTGCCCCACCTTTCAGAAGTTGGCCGAGATACTGGCTGGTGTCAGTGACAAAAGGATCGATCAGCTTGTCGAACTCGACATACTCCTCCGTGATCGCATCAACGTTGAGTTGGTCGGCACCATACACACCTTTCAATATTGCGTTCTTCTCTTCGATTGCCACCTTTAGCTTCTTTCGAAGAACATCCCGATCGAGCAGATCGACCACCCGGATGCCCGTCCGAGCGAACTTGTCCATGTACGCCGGACCGATACCGCGACCCGTCGTACCGATCGCACCCGCGTCACGGGCGCGTTCCCGCGCCTCCTCGACCTTCTTGTGGTAAGGCATGATCAGGTGCGCATTGTGCGAGATGAACAGGCGGCCGTCGACGTCGTATCCGAGTCGCTTGATCATGCCTATCTCGTCGAGCAGGGCTCCGGGATCAATGACTACTCCGTTGCCAATAACGCACTTCACACCGTCGTGGAAGATTCCGCTGGGTACCAGGTGGAGGACGAAGGTCTTATCGCCCCACATAATGGTGTGGCCAGCATTGGCGCCACCCTGGTACCTGGCGACGACGTCAATTTCGCGACTCAGAAGGTCGACGATCTTTCCCTTTCCTTCGTCGCCCCACTGGCTCCCGATTACGACAGTTACCGGCATGGTGTTAGGACTCTTCGGCTATGGATGGCCGTGCTGGATGGACACAGAAAAGGTGACGGGGCATTCCCGTCACCTTTCTGAAACTGATAAAGGAACGACCGGGAGCACGCATACTTCCCCGCCGAAACGGACTTTGTCTCCTCTATGACTCCGAAGTCTCCGTCTCGAAGCTCTGGACCGCCTCATCCACTGAGGAATAGTGCTTGAAGACGGTGATGAGCTTGGTCACGATCAACAGGGACTGAATTCGGTCCGCCACGTTGGCGAGCCTCAGGTCTCCCCCGGAGTTACGCATCGTGGTCATGCCACTGATGAGCATCCCGAGACCGCTCGAGTTCATGAACTTGACCTTCGAAAGGTCGACAACGACGTTGTTCTTTCCCTTCTCCCGAAGTTCGTGCAGTGTATTGTGCAAGCCGCTGCCATCCGGACCACCCATCACGTTGCCTTTCAGGGTGATCACGACCGCGTTGTATTTCTCGTCTACGCTGTAGTTCATCGCTTTCGCCGAGTCGTTCGTTATTTGCCCGATTTGCGTGCGCTCGATGCTCGAGCCTTCAGCTCCACTACGACCGGAGCTGCTACAAACACGGACGAGTAAGTACCAATCAAGATGCCGATTATCAGAGCAAAAGCAAAGCCTTTTAGCACCTCGCCACCGAATATAAACAGCGTTGCTACCACGAGCAAGGTGGTCCCCGACGTCACTATGGTGCGGCTCAGGGTATGGTTGATTGACCTGTTTACCATATCCGGATAAGGCTCCGTCTTGAAGATGTTGGCGTATTCCCGGATACGGTCGAATATGACAACCGTATCATTTAGAGAGTATCCAACGATCGTGAGGAAGGCTGCGATGATGGTCTGATCGACCTGAAGCGAGAAGGGCGTGACTCCATGCAGCAAGGAGAACACGCCAAGCGTGATCGTCACATCATGGAACAGCGCCGCAACGGCTCCAAGGCCGAATCGCCATTCAAATCGGATCAGGATGTAGACGAAGATCACCAGGAGCGAGCCGAGCACCGAGTATATGGCGCCACGCTTCAGGTCGGCCGCGAATCGTGGTCCGACGATGTCTGTCTTCTGAATCGTCGGGTTTGAGTCCGGGAAAGACGTTGCGAGCGTCTGTGTGATGCTCTGTTGAACTGTGCTGATGTCACCCTCCTCCAGTGTCCGGATCAGAAGGTCCGACTCGCCAAAGGTCTTGACCTCCGGCGCGCTGCCTAGTTGGGAGGATAGCGCCTCGCGGACGCTCACGGCGTCCAGCGGGTCGGTCGTCGACACGACGAACTCCATACCTCCGCGGAAGTCGATTCCCATTTCCAGCCCCTTCGTCGAAAACGAAACGATGCTCGCGACGATCAATACGGCTGAGAAGACGTAGCCCTTCGTCCGGCTTTCAACCAGGCCGATGTTACTATTTTCAAGAATTCTCATTGTCTCAAGTTGTTGTGCGACAGACGGTTCGCCTATCACCTTTCATATTCTAGTTCAGAATCAGGAATCCGGTTGTTCAGCCGTAATTCACCGAAATTCGTTTACCGATTACGAGGTAATCGAAGATGATGCGGGTGAATACGATGGCGCTGAACATGGACGCGAGAATTCCCGCCATGAGGGTGACGGCGAAGCCCTGGATGGGACCCACACCGAACGAATACAGGATTGCGCCAACGAAGAAGGTCGTGATGTTTGCATCGAAGATGGCGCTGAGTGCTTTGGCGTAGCCTCCGTCGATGGCGGCCTTGAGCGTCTTCCCGGCCGTCTGCTCTTCCCGGATTCGTTCGAAGATGAGCACGTTGGCGTCGACCGCCATACCGATCGTGAGCACGATCCCGGCTATGCCCGGTAGCGTCAACGTCGCCTTGAAGCCGGCAAGAATTCCGAGAATGAAGACGATGTTTATCACCAGGGCGAGATCGGCGACGATGCCACCGGTCCGGTAGTACGCGATCATGAAGAGAGCCACGATCAGGAGACCGACCATCACCGAGATGAACCCCGCACGGATCGATGCGCGGCCGAGGCTGGGGCCAACCGTTCGTTCCTCGACTATCTCAACCGGTGCCGGAAGGGCACCCGACTTCAGGATTGTGACGATGTCTTCTGCCTCTGCCTGCGAGGCGAGGCCGCTGATCTGCGAGCGTCCGCCGGTGATCCGTTCGTTGACGACCGGATACGAATAGACGACACCGTCAAGCACTATCGCCACCTGTTTTCCCACGTTCGCGCCTGTTAGTCGCGCCCACGTTCTCGCGCCCTCCGAATTCATCACCATAGTGACCTCGGGAGCATTGGTGATCTGGTTGAAGTCGACGCGTGCGTCGTCGATGACTTCGCCAGTCATTTCGATCTCGTCTCGCACACCGAGGAGGTAGTAGATCTCCTGTCCGCCTTCGGTGGCCTCCGGGCTCGCCGTGTACATCAGCTCTATGCCGACTGGAAGCAGGTTCTGCGCTTCCGGCTCGGCGAGCAAGCGATTCACCGCAGCGGTGTCCTGCTCGGAAACGGCGCCAAAAATGACGCCCTGCCCTATCGGCTGCATGACCTCCAGAAGACGGTTGCCACCGGGTGCGTCTTCGTCGAGAATTGCCGAGATGTCAAGAGACGTGTCCGCGGCTGCCGTGCCATCCGCCAGGGTGTCCGCCTCTTCCTCGAAAATCTCGATGAGGCCCTGAACTGACCGCCGCACATCTTCGGGATCCGCCATGAGCCGGAATTCAAGCCGCGCCGTGCCCTTCAAGAGCTTCCGAACGCGCTCTGGCTCGTCGACACCCGGAAGCTCCACGATCACACGCCGCGACCCCTGCTTCTGGATGGACGGCTCGGTGACGCCGTACCGGTCCACACGATCGCGAATGATTTCGATGGCTCGCGACACGGCTCCGTTGGTCTCACCGCGAAGGTAGGCTGCCACTTCGGCGTTGGTAGACCGCCTCGTGATTCCCTCGTCGTCGTTCCGGAAATACCGCGACAGGCGGGCGTCGGGATCTCTAGCTTCGAATTCCTCCACGAGAGCGTCGATGAAGGCCGCACCTTCACCCAGCGATCGATCGTGCGCAGCCGCAAACACTTCCTCGAACGCAGGGTCGGTATCCCGAGCTAGCTCTCGAACAAGCGCCTCCACCCCAACCTCCAACGCGACATGCATGCCGCCGAGAAGGTCGAGGCCCAGCTTGAGGGATTTCTCGTCGAGCTCGCGAATCTTCGCGAAGTTCTCCTGCATGTATTCCTGACGAGCATCCTCTTCCATGTCGTCCATCCGACCCTCCATGTACATCCGTTGGACCGAGGGCCAGAGGTAAAATCCAGACAAGACGAGGAAGAAGACCGTAATCGATATTTTGAAACCGTTTCCTTGCATGGCTAATCGTGGCAAGTTGACTATAGCGGGAACCGCGGACGACTGTCAGCGGCAGAATGACGTTACCGGAGTGTCGCCGGCCGGCCTACGGGCCGTTTGGAAGCGCAGAGTTGATGCCGTACAGGACTACCGGCGTTATTGGCGACTCTGTTACTGCCACAGCGACTACACGTCCGAGCCCATCCACTCGACGCGAAGTCAGAGCCAAATCGAGAGCACCGAACGCCAAGTGCGCTTTGGTGCGAAACGACGTGGCGACCGCCGGAGCGAGTACGACACGTAACGCGAGGAAATGACGGAAGGCAGCGTCGGAGTACCCGAACGCGCGGGCCAGCCGTACGCGGAACGCGTCAGCACCACTGTACTCGTTGACGAACGACTCGACAAACTCGTCGAAAGACGTGGGGGACGTAGCGAGAGCTGCGGTCACAGCCGCATCAAAATCGGCGTCCGGCGTAACATGTAGTCGATCGAGCAGCCACCTGGCCGCGGCATCGGTAGCCGACCCCTGCGTAGGGCGTACGAAGGGCGCGGCCATAACAGCCAGCATCCCAAAAAGCATCGTGGAAACGACCGCTACACGAAGCCGGTTATTTCTGAAAAGCGACGACATTCAGTCGTAGTTATTCGGCTACGGCCAGTCTTGGTTCTTTGGGGATCGGCGATGTTCGCCGCGCTCGACAGTGCTCGAGTCGCTGTTCTGACTGGAAGCAGTATCAACACGTGCAAACATATTAAGTTACTGAAACCGCCATCCGGGTACCCAAATTATTCTTGAATCCTTGCCGAAGGGATCGCGGCAATTACGCATTGCGGCACGAGAGCCGAACAACAATTCTTGAACTGCTCCTGCTCGAGCTGTTCGGGCGGGCAGGATGGAAACCATCGGCTGAGCGTGTCTTGACAAACACTAAATGGAACCCGGCCTATTCGGTGAGGTAGTGTCCCTCCAACGCTCATCCGAAGCCGTCACGTATACGAAATGCGCGGACGCCATCG
>JBFIPX010000135.1:0-9035 GCA_041609895.1 Rhodothermales bacterium | reverse complement strand
TCGCCGCCTCGACGCCGCAGGCGCTGATGAGCCGGGCCGTGGGCACCCTCCTGCGCGGCGCCGGCGGCAGCACCGCCACGCTCACGGTGCAGCGCTGGAACGGCCAGACCCGAACCGTCGAGGTTCCGCGAGGCCGGACGAACCGCCAGGGCTTCACCTATCGCACGGACGAGGTCGTCCGTATACTCGACGGCAACATCGGCTATGCCGACCTGGACCGGCTGACCCCGCAGCAGGTCGCGCCCATGTTCGAGCAGTTCAAAGACACCGACACCATTATCTTCGACATGCGCGGCTACCCCAATGGCACGGCCTGGACCATCGCGCCCTACCTGGCCGAGGAGCCCCGCGCCGATGCCGCGCGCTTCGACCGCCCAATGGTGATGGGGCCGGGCCGGTCCGGGCGGCAGCAGTACACGTTCATCCAGCGTATCCCCCCGCCGGGGCCGCACGTGCAGCGCTACCGGGGCCGCACCGTCATGCTCATCGACGAGCGCACAATCAGCCAGGCCGAGCACACCGGGCTGTTCTTCGAAGCCGCCAACGGCACCGTCTTCATCGGCACCCACACGAACGGCGCCAACGGCGACGTCACCAACTTCTCCGTGCCCGGCGGCATCAGCCTGAGCTTCACCGGCCAGTCCGTCCGCCACGCCGACGGACGCCCGCTCCAACGCCTCGGCCTCGTCCCCCACGTCGAAGTAAGACCGACTGTCGAGGGCCTCCGCACCGGCCAGGACGAAGTGCTCGAGGCCGCCCTCGACTACCTCACCCGCACGTCGGATCAATGAATTTTTAGATTTCTGGAGTTCTCCAAAAATCTAATACGGTGTAGTGAAAAGGTTTTTCTGTGAGGGGTTGCCCGTGTGTTTTAAGCATAAAAAGGGTGGGCGGAATTATCACAAAGCATCTTGCCTCTCGTAAGCCCACCCTACTTCTACAAGCACCTGATCGGGGGGGCGGATAGCGCCATCTTCATCAGTCACAGTGAAACGAAACTGGTTATTACACGAGGCGCGTCTTGTGCGATGTTCGCCGTTCCGTCGGAGAAGCAGGTTCGAAACGTCAGATCGGAAGGTCGCAGCGTAACGGAATTGTCCTACCTGATCTACCTAAGTAATTATAAAATAGCACCTTGCGTAAGTGCCGTGCGATCTAATCCAGCGCGTGTGACCGATGCCTACCCGCGTACGCGAAGCGATTAAGGCAGACAAACAAACACCGGATGTCGCGACCGAGCGCTTTGCTGTCGAAGGAAATCACCGCTCCGAAACTCCCCGTTGTCCACTCGGAGCCCTGAATTTCGCTCTTCATGTTGAGGCCGGTGACGTCCCGGCCTCGTTTCCCATATTGTTGTCATCTCGACGGAAAGAAACCCGGTACTGATCATGAGAGACATCATCTCGCGATACATCCTTCGTTATCTCGTAGCCATCGTGGTAGTGGCTGCGACATTTATTGCTGCCGGAACTCCGATAGCGAACGCACAAGACGCTTCGGCTATTCTCCGGACAATGGCTGACCGGCAGCAGCAACGCTGGTCCGAGGTACAGAACTACACGATTACCGTCGAGGTGCAAGAGGCTGGCGGGCTTCAGACGCCCATGTATTTCGAGAAGGTGACGGTCGGCGACGATGCGACGTTTCAGATGATCTCCCCCGCAACGTATCAGCGGGCCATGCAGATAGAGGCCGGCTTCCCGCCCCCTGAGGATGTCGCAGAGGGATTAGCAAAGGGCTACGACAAAATGGCAAAGACAGGCTTGGGCAACATCCCCATAGTGGCCGGCGACCAAGCGGTCAGTTTCGGCGACATGAGCGAGTTCCTTCGTTTCTCAGCGGCTGCCAGCAGAGAGGCGGCCGACGTTAGTCAGTACAGTGAGAGCGCCAAGGCGGAGCTAAAGCACGCAGCACTCTTTGAGGAGCGGGCGCGCCTGGTCGGAGTCGAGGCAACACCGGCTCGGCAAGACGGCAGTTCGACGGGGTACGAGGAGCGAGACGCATACCTGTTGGTCGCGGACGACCTCGATGGGATAGAATTGGAGCAGCCCGAGGACGGCCCCGAGTTCTTACTTGATAGGGTGAGCGTTTGGATAGACACCGAGCACTACGTCCCTCTCAAGATGCGTGCAGAAGGTCAGATCGAGCAGGATGCAAAGCGGTCACCTCTTGTAATAGAGAAGCTGGACCTCAACTACCGACAAGTCGGTCCACTTTACGAGTCGTTCAGACGTGTTGGGCGAATCAGCGGGTTGATGGCCGGCATGTCCGAGAAGGAGCGCAAGGATCTTCAGAAGGCTCAGAAAGAGCTCGCTAAGGCCAAGGAAGAGATGAAGAAGATGGAGGGTATGTCCGAGGCTCAAAAGAACATGGTAATGAAGATGATGGCGCCGCAGATGGAGAAGCTCGAGAAAATGGCGGCCGGCGGCACCATCGAATCGGTTCAGCAGGTGATCCATATCGCCGTCAATGAAGGCCCGCCGACACCCTATGGTCTTGGAACGCTTGCTGTCGCTGCCTCGGAGGTAAGAGCGCTTACAATGGCTGGCGAGTCGGATGGCACGGCTGAGCTCGCAATCATGCGAGGAGGACCACCGGCCGAGTCCATGATTTCACTTTTTGCCGGTGAATCGTGGCCAGCTGAAGGCGGTGCCGTATCGATAGTCAACGCCTCCGGTGTCGTCTCTGGCGGAGGCGACCGCTTGACAATACAAGGGGGATCCGGTTCGATCTCCGTGGAGGGCAGAACGGAAAGCCGAATTTACGGCACGTATTCCGCGACCCTTGAAACGGAGGACGCGAATGGAGAGGCGATTCCGATCTCAATCTCCGGCGAGTTTGACAGTGGCGCGCCTGCCGGTCCCCGCGGCGGGCCGAGGGGAAGCCCGTTCCAATTCATGAGGGGCATGATCGGAGAAGCTGCCAACGCCGGCAGCACTGACTAATCCGTTTTGCCCATCGACGAGATTCGATGACTTGGAGTGGCCAGGCGCGCCGGATAGCGAACGCTAGACGCTAATTGAGCGGAACCACCTGCCGTTCCAAATAGTCGCTCCACGCCTCGACAGCGAGTCCTTCGGTGCCCCTGGCGCGTAGGGCCTCCACGACGGCACCCGCTAGCTTCAGGTCTGTGATTAACGGAATGCCGGCATCCACCGCGCGGCGTCGAATCAGGTACCCGTCAGGTCGGCCTTCGTCATCGTACTCGATCGGGATGTTGATGACGAAGTCTACCGCACCCTCATCGATCAGCTCGAGCGCGCTCAGTCCATTCCCGCCATCCTTCGCGACGGATGTGCACTCAATGCCAACTTCTCGAAGTCGTTCAGCCGTACCGTGCGTGGCAAACACGGGCAGTTTCAATTCATCGGCAATGAGACGAGCCTCGTCCAAGAATGCGTACTTCTCCTCGATGGGCCCAAGTGATAAGAGCACGCCCGCCTTGGGGACTCGAAATCCCGTGGCCAGCAGCCCGTGAAGCAGTGCTTCGTTCAGGTCCTCGCCGAGGCAACCCACTTCGCCTGTGCTCATCATTTCGACTCCGAGCATTGGGTCGGCGCCGTGGATCCTTGAAAACGAGAACATCGGCACCTTCACTCCGACATAGTCGAGCGCCAGTGTATCGTTCGACACGTCACGGCGTACGCCCAGCATGCGCCGGGTCGCCTCGGCGGCAAAGTTGGCGCCGGCGACTTTCGACACGAAGGGGAAACTGCGTGACGCCCGCAGGTTGCACTCGATCACCTTGACGGCCCGATGCTTTGCGAGAAACTGCATGTTGAACGGCCCAGTGATCTTCAGAGCTCGCGCGAGCGCGGCTGCTATCTGCCGGATGCGCCGGATGGTGCCGATGTAGAGTGTTTGCGGCGGCAAAACAAGGGTGGCGTCGCCGCTGTGAACACCGGCATCCTCGATGTGCTCGCTCACCGCCCAAAGCACGATCTCCCCCCCGTCCGCAACCGCATCGATCTCGATCTCCCTGGCATGCGTTTCAAATTTCGAGACGACGACCGGGTGCTCCGGGTTAATAGCCGCCGCACGTGAGAGAATTCGACCCAACTCCTTCGGTTCGTGGGCCACACTCATGGCCGCACCGCTGAGCACATAACTCGGACGTACGAGGACGGGAAACCCTCCGAGATGCCCGACAATCGCCTCTGCATCCGATGCGTCCGTCAGCTTCATCCACTTCGGCTGATCGACGCCGAGATCGTCCAGTAGTGCGCTGAACTTGTTACGGTCCTCGGCCCGGTCGATGTCCTCGGGACTGGTACCAAGGATTTTTACGCCGGCCCGATGCAGCTTGATCGCCAAATTGTTAGGGATTTGGCCTCCCATCGAAACGATTACCCCATCCGGATTCTCGCGTTCGCACAGGTCCATGACGGACTCAAAGGTGATCTCGTCGAAGTAAAGCCTGTCGCAGATGTCGTAGTCGGTACTGACAGTCTCCGGATTATAGTTGAGCATGATCGTCTCGTGACCCAACTCCGAAGCGGCCTGCACCGCGTTTACACAGCACCAGTCAAATTCGACACTGGAACCGATGCGATACGGCCCGGACCCAAGGACGAGGATCTTCTTCCTCCACGACGGCTCGATGTCAGAATGGTATGCGTGATACGATGAATAGAGGTAGTTCGTATCCGCTGGAAATTCCGCAGCCATCGTGTCGATCTGAGCCGTGTGCGGGCGGATGCCATATTCCCGGCGGGCCTGACGCACGGCTCCGGGCGGGGCATCGACAATCTTCTCGATAGCTGTATCGGCGAACCCATGTTTCTTCGCTGAAAGAAGCAGCTCGCGGGAAACCGGATGTCCGCTATCGCGCAGCTGTTTGTAAACCTGTACGACCGAATCAATCTGCCTGATGAACCAGCGGTCGACTCGCGACAACTCGTGGATCTCGTCGACCTCAAGTCCCTCGAGGAGCGCACGAGCGATGGCGAAGATTCGATGTGTGGTCGCGTTCTTCAGCTCGGAACGGATGTCGTCGAATTCAAAAGCCAACGGATCGAGACCGTCGACTCCGATGTCGAGCATCCGAAGGGCCTTCTGGATCACCTCGGGGAAGATCCGCCCGATGGCCATCACCTCCCCGACGCTCTTCATCTCACTGCCAATTCCCATGGCAGCACCCTGGAACTTCGTCAGGTCCCAACGCGGCACCTTGCACACGATGTAGTCGAGGGCAGGCTCGAAGAAGGCCGTCGTCCGGCGGGTTATCGTATTCGGAATCTCAGTCAGCGTGAAGCCGAGTCCAACTTTAGCGGCGACGTATGCAAGTGGGTAGCCGGTGGCCTTGCTTGCCAAGGCGCTCGATCGTGAGAGTCGTGCGTTGATCTCGATCACCCGGTATTCCAGGCTGTCGGGGTCAAGTGCGTACTGGATGTTGCACTCGCCCACGATTCCAAGGTGACGAACGGTTCGAATCGCGATCTCTCTCAGGAACTGATATTCTCTATCGTTGAGCGTCTGCGATGGTGCGACAACGATAGACTCGCCCGTATGGATGCCCATCGGGTCGAGATTCTCCATGTTGCACACGGTAATGCAGCTGTCGCGCCCATCCCGCACAACCTCATATTCGATCTCCTTCCAGCCTCGAAGTGACTCTTCTACGAGAACCTGGACCTGGTCACCGGAAAACGCGCGACGGACCGCATCCCGTAGCTCTTCTTCGGTCTCGACGATACCGCTTCCTTTTCCGCCCAATGCGAAGGCACCTCGCAGCATGACGGGTAGGCCGATTTCCTCAACGGCAGCGAACACCTCATCCGCACTATGGCAAGCTTTGCTGCGCGCGGTCTTGACATCTATTTCGGCCAGGCGCTCGATGAAGAGTTGTCTGTCCTCTGTATCTCGAATCGCTTCCACCGGCGTACCCAGCACGCGGACCCCGTACTTCTCAAGTACACCGCTGTCATGGAGAGCAAGGCCGCAGTTGAGTGCTGTTTGACCTCCAAAGGACAGCATGATCGCGTCCACCTCCTCCTTCACGATAATCTCCTCTACGAATTCAGGGGTAACCGCAACGAGGTAGATGCGGTCTGCCAGCTCTTCACTCGTCTGAATTGTCGCGATGTTGGGGTTGACGAGAACCGTCTGTATTCCCTCCTCGCGGAGAGCTTTCATCGCCTGGGATCCGGAGTAGTCGAACTCGCCGGCCTGGCCGATCTGAAGCGCTCCCGAGCCTAATACCAAGACGCGCTTCGGTTTTTTGGGTAGATAAGCTCCGTACATATGTGTCTAGCGGTGGGTTGCGGCTCCGACGAGCCGGAGGAAATCGTCAAAAAGAAATCCGGTATCCGTTGGGCCCGGATTTGCTTCTGGATGGAACTGGACGCTGAAGAAGGGATCGACACGCGACCGGACGCCTTCGTTGGTCCCGTCGTTCACGTTTACAAACCACGGCTCCCAGTCGGTCGGGAGGGCTTCGTCCCGGACCGCGTACCCATGATTCTGGCTTGTGATGAAGCACCGACGCGTCAAGAGGTCCTGCACGGGTTGGTTGACGCCACGGTGCCCGTACGGAAGCTTGTACGTGTCGCCGCCGGCTGCAAGCGTAAGTATCTGGTTACCAAGACAGATTCCGAAGATCGGCCGTCGAAAGCTTGACAAAAGTTGACGGACTTGCTCCACCAACGTGGTTAGGTCTTTCGGATCTCCAGGTCCGTTACCGATCACGATTCCGTCGGCATTCGCGGCCAGGTCGCCGAGTTGTGCGTGCCACGGAGCCCGAGTGACCGATGCGCCCCTTGAAAGAAGAGAACGAACGATGTTGTCCTTCATGCCGACGTCGATAGCGAGAATACTAAGTTCTCCGCCTTCGTAGTGAACCGGTTCGGGTGGGGCCACCGCGTGAAAGACCTCACTTTGCATGTCTACCGTGACAGCCATTTGCTTCGCTTGATCCAGCGGCACGTCGGCCGGAATCAGCCAACCCTTCATCGTGCCATGCTCCCGGAGGCGCCGTGTGAGAGTGCGGGTATCAATACCGTGGATTCCTGGAATTCCGTCTTCTCGAAGCCATGCGTCCAGCGACCGAACAGCTGCATGATGACTGAAATCGTCGACGTAATGCTGCACAACGAAACCCTGCACCTGGATCTGCGAAGCCTCAAAGGGTCCGTCGATGCTGCCAAACGGGCGGCTTGGCGGGACTCCGTAATTACCGACGATTGGATAGGTAGCCACAAGAATTTGTCCGCGGTAGGACGGGTCGGTCAGAGTCTCGACATATCCCGTCATCCCCGTGTTGAAGACGACCTCTCCGGCGACCGCCGCCCGGGCGCCGAACGATTCGCCTGTCATCTCGGTGCCATCTTCAAGGACCAGCTTCATGGACGTGGTTGGTTTTTCGTCTACCACGGGTTCTTGCATTTCGGCGATGTCGCTGTCTACGTCAAACATGATTTACCGTACCCGATGGTTGCAAAAAAACCCTCCCGAAGACCGGAAAGGGTTCCGTGCACTATTGCGCTTTCCTGGCTCTTGATGGTGGTGAGAGGGGTGGGCCAGCTCAGTTAACCGCTAACTAGAAACTATGGTTGGCGACGGACCTTTCCGGCGCATCGTCTCCGGGTCTCCGGCGCATCGTCGACACATCAAAAATAGCCACCCGGCAAGCGATCTTCAACTGTCCGAATCCAGCGTAAATCGTGGAGACGGTTATTGATGGAGTCTTCTACATTCTGATTTCCGGAAGCTCAGCGACCGAATTGCTCAATCGGATGGCGCTGGAAGTGGGCAAATGCAAAACGGGTTTTGAGTTGCGCTGTCTTGGATATCTGATACAAATGGTGTATCTGAGCCAGAAGCAAAAATCATACTGGAGGTATGTAGTAGAAATGACACAAGTAAACCCGGCAACAGCGAGCCTAGCCATTCTGATCGCCATCTTTATTCTACCTCAAGAGTCCGCAGCTCAAGACGAGGACCAGCCGACACTTTTCGTCCAGGTTGATTGCATGAAATCGACTTCAGGCGACTACGCAGATATAGAGACCGACATCTGGCAGCCCATGCACCAGGAGATGGTGAACCAGGGCAAGAAGAACACTTGGGCCCTCTATTGGGTGCTGTACGGCGATCGATCGGATTGCGACTACTACGTCGTCAATACTTATCTCGGAGAAGAGCAGTTGAACGACCCCACATCGTTTTCGGATGTCTTCGCCGCTGTACACCCCGGCCACGATTGGAACGAGGCCACCACGAAGACCTTTGCCGCACGCGAGATGGTTTGGTCCGAGCTCTGGACGTGGGTCGATGGCATCCCTCCCGGAGAACATCAATACGCGCAGGTCAACCAGATGATGGCCCATGACGGCACCAATGCCCTTCGGAAAGAAAGGGAGATCTGGAAGCCGATCCACCAGGTTCTGAAGGATGAGGGTCATCGGGCCGGCTGGGGTCTATACAGCTTGTGGACCCCGTATGGAACATCGATGAAATACAATTATGGCACGGTCGACTTCCTGACGAAACTCGGACCTACACCGGTCGCTGAAGCGGCAAAGACCGCTCACCCCGACTGGGAGATGGCCGCAATCGGCCAGATCATGGAAGACGCGCGCGATCTCGTACATGGTGAGACATGGATGTTGATCGCGTCAGTGCAGCCCGCCGGCACCTAATATTCTCGGAAACGGGATATGTGCTCCGGCCTCGCGCGCAGGTAAAGAAAGGGCGCTTGCAGCTCGGTGCTGCAAGCGCCACATTCCTTACATCAAGACTAACTCCAGTCAGATTTGCGGGCAGACAAGTTGAGCGCCTGAGCATGCCTGTAGGGTTCGCGCTGCGAGTCCGCGCCGCGTTCCGGCCCACGAATCCCAACGGCTATCTAAGACGAGGCCCGCGTGCCGACAATGCCGGCGCGGGACCACCGACAGATTTGCGCGACTCACGGATCCACATCCATGTCGGGACCACCGGGCCCGACCGGCGGATTATCTTCGCTATCGGATGCACTCATGAGCCGTAGTCCCGGTGCCGGTAATTTTGTCCTCTCGGCGAGGTTGACGCCGCTATCG
>JBFIPX010000134.1:0-9107 GCA_041609895.1 Rhodothermales bacterium | reverse complement strand
GTTTTCCAAAACGAAGATCACCGGCAAGTCCCAGCATGCCGCGAGGTTGAGCGCTTCATGAAAGTCGCCCTCGCGCGACGCGCCATCGCCAACGAAAGCGGCGGCAACAAACCCTTGCTCGCGATATCTGGACGCGACGCCAAGACCGCATGCGACCGGAAGCATGGCCGCCATATGTGAAATCATCCCGATGATGCGACGCTCCGGGAGCCCGAAATGAAACGTCCGGTCGCGGCCCTTCGTGAAGCCGCCGTCACGACCCATAAGCTGGCAGAACAGCGGGCGCAGCTCTACGTCGCGCGTGGTCCAGACGCCAAGATTGCGATGCGTCGGAAGTATGTAATCGCGGTCTTCCAGCGTCAGAGCCACGCCGACCGCGATCGCCTCTTGCCCATATCCGCTGAACCATTTGGAAATGCGCCCCTGCCGGATCAGGCGCAACATCTTTTCCTCGATCACGCGCGGTTTGAGGATCGCTGCATAGGCTGCAGCCAGGTCAAGGTGGGCTGTGGTCGTGGAATCGATTGACATGTAGACGAGTGGGACGGACAGTCGCTATCTGCCCTTGCCTGAAACAGCAGTTCGGATGGTACGAAACAGAATCTTGAAATCCATCCGCAGGCTCATGTTCTCGATGTAAAACAGATCATACTTCACTTTCTGTCGCACGTCTGCGAGACTCGTGTCGTACTTCCATTTAACTTGTGCCCATCCGGTTATCCCCGGCTTGACCCGGTGGCGCCGACTATACAAGGGTATCTCTTCCGCAAGGCGTTCGACAAAATACGGTCGCTCCGGCCGTGGGCCGACCAGACTCATGTCGCCCTTGAGGACGTTCCAGAACTGAGGGATTTCGTCGAGGCGCGTCTTCCGGAGCCACCTTCCGAGCGCCGTGTAGCGAGGGTCGTCCTCGGTTGCCCACACGGGACCTGAGGTTGCCTCCGCGTTCTTGTGCATCGTCCTGAATTTGTACATGGTGAAGAGGCGTCCATTCTGACCGACGCGCTGCTGGCGGTAGATGGCCGGTCCAGGCGAGGTGATCCGGATTAGAATGCCAATCAGGATCCACATCGGAAGTCCTGCAATCAGAACGATCGCCGAAACGAGTGCGTCGAGCAACCGCTTCGTACTCTGTTCCCAGGCGGGCATCGGCTCCGGAAGCACCTCGATCAAAGGCAGGCCGTACATGTGTTCGGTTCTCGCCATGCCGCCGACGACGGAATAGAAGTCTGGAACGAGCTTCAGACGAACCGGCTTGCCGTCGCACAGGCGGAGGACCTCCATCAATGCATCCTGGTCTTCCGAGCCGAGGGCGATAAGGACATCCTGTATCTCGAGCTCATCGATCAGGTCCGGCAATGCATCGATGGATCTGGATACTGCCGACGGGCGAACCCTCGCAAGCACGTCCGGGGTATCGCCGGCATTGCCGGATTCGGCAAGGAGAGTTTCGGGGCGAACGCGCATGCTCGCGCGGTCTTCCGGAATGCCGTCCCTGCCATGGAAGCCGTTCCGCTCGAGTCTCACAGCACCGACAATGTTGAGGCCTGCTTCGGGGTACTGACCGACCTCATGATACAGCTGCTCTACCCGATCGCTCCAGCCAACGACAAGCGCGTTATGTGTACCGTAGCCGCGCGTCACCAGCGACTTCTGAACCGAGCGTACGATGATTCGGCCGACGGCTGTGCATGCGAAGACAACAGCCCAATAGAAGAGAATCGCGAGACGCGTTGAGCCGGGCTGAAGGGCGTCGATGTAAATCGCGAAAACCAGGATCAGGATTCCGATGGACACCACCTTGAAAAGCGATACCAGTTCGTCGAAGCGACTGTCCGCATATCGTTCCCGGTACAGTCCGAAGAACGTGAAAATGGTCAGCCAGTAGATCATCAGCGTCCCACTGACCAACGTCATCCCGACGGGATACACCTCAGGGGCTCCAAACCATTGCCACTCGAACCGGACCATGAAGTGCATCCAGTTGGCGGCGCCGAACGCGAGTGCGTCGACCAGAAAGAGTGTTACGAGCTCGATTCTCCTCGACACGACGAAGCTCTGTTACGCTGGAGTGCTGCCTGCCGGGGACTCAGCTTCAATCCCGGAGCACAGAAATGTATGAAATTTAGTGGTTTCGCGGTGAGACGCCGACCGGCGTGCCACCAATCGCGATCACTCTTTTGTACCGAAATGCTACTCCAGACGGAACCGGAACGTTATCGCTCCAACCTGATTTTCCTTTGGAGCATTTGCCGGCAAAGGGTTGAAGCGCCATTCACTGAGCGTCTCGAGTACGGACCGCTCGAGCGCGGGGTTGCCCTTCATGAGTGGTATCCGCTGAACGATTCGTCCTTGAGGATCAACCGTGATCTGGACTTTGATAGTAGCGTTTACCTTTTCGCTGTAGTCCGGCACGGGTGTTGTAACCGGAACGCGGTTGAGTCCTTCGATCTGGAACGGCGCCGTTTTCGCCTCATCGGTGCCCGTACCTTCGTCACCCGTGTTGGCTCCGCCAGTACCGTCCGGAGCCCCGGCACCAATTGGTCGCGGCTCCTGTGTGGGCGGCGTCGGCCGGTCAGTCGTCACACGATCGGGATTTGCGTTGGTTTGCGGAGATATCGTCTCGGCTTCGGAGGCGGAGATGACTTCCTCGTCTTCAACAACCTCGTTGGGCACGTCCGTTGGCCGAGCCTCATCGGGTGCCGAAGACTCGGGACGCATCTCTTCCGGACGCGTCTGTGCGGTCGATTCGACTTCCGGGTTAGACTGCTCTGAGCGGTTTACTGGCCTACCGTCGGCGATCGGGCCGAAGTCCACTTCGATGAACCCGATTGGTTGAGGATCAACGGCGCCGGTCACCATAAACGATAACAGCAGCATGAGCAGTCCGTGCGTCACCACGCTGGTGATGATGCCGATCCAGTCGTTCTTTCTGACTTGTTGCATTGGACAGGCTTTACCGTTCGTGCCAATTGTGGGATGTCTGTAGCGAGTTACCGGCTCTCACCTGGCCGGTGAGGTCACACGGATTAACATCAACCACCTTACTCATCGACTGTATCCGTGTGTCACGCCGTAAACGATCCCGGAACGCAAAAGTTGTTTTCGATGCGCAAAAAGGGCTGTGGTAGTGCAGACCATTGAGCAGTTACCCTCACGTTCGCAGCTGGGTAATCCGGGTACGCACGAGCTACCCCCGTGTTGTCCACATGCCGAATGCGCTACTCTCCCTCCTTGACGCGGCCGAGCCCCGGTTGTTCAAGCGTTAGCTTCACGCTGATACGGTGGGAAAAGCCGAGGTCCGACACGAGACCGGCGAAGTCACCGAATCCGTAGTCAATCGATACCTGCTTGAGATTGATACCTGTTCCCACGGACGGCGTCATGTCAAACCCATACCGATCCGAGTAGGTCACCTGGTTGAAGCCAGCACGAAATGACAGAACGTCTTTGTAGTTGAATTCGGTTCCGAATCGAGGATGGAACGAGACATCACCAAGATTCAAGGCGTTCGCCTGCTGGCCATCGAATGCGAGGTCGACGTCGAGCCCGAGTGTAAGCGCGTTTTCGCCCATTGGCAATATGATGCCCGACCCAATGCGGGCAACCGGCAGGACGAGTTCCGTCCCTCCTTCGGGAAGCTCTTGGCCAAACACGTCCTGGATGTTTTGCAGTTCGTTCTGGTTCACACTCCAACTCTGCAGCATCGTCGAGACGTCTTGAATGTTGGCGCCCACGACATACCGACCCGCACGGTACTTGAGGCCAATGTCAAACGAGTATCCCCATGCATCCGCAAAGTCACCAATCTTTCGGCGGATGATCTTTCCCGTCACGCCGACGGAGAAGCGCTCCGACAGTGAGCGCGCGTAGCCGACAAAAAACGCCATGTCGGCCGCCGAGAAACTCTCAAAGAAGCTCTCGGGGTTTGGCTTCGGCTGGTCGCGCTCCGGATCCCACGCGTCCAACGTGTTCTTGATGTCATTGACGCCGCTTCGGAAGAAGGAAATACCAACCGTGGACCGCGCGTTGATAGGGAACGCAGCACCGCCGTAGTCGAACGAAACAACGCCCGCGAAGCGCTCGGCATGCATGTACGCGAACTCCGGGTAATACATATCAGCGAGGCCGGCTGGATTCCAGTATCCCGAACTGACATCGCTCGTGAGTGCCACGTGAGCGCCGCCCATGCCGAGGGCTCGCGCCCCAACGCCTCCTGCAAGAAAGTCCGCGCCATATTTCGCTGTCTTCTGACCAAACGACAGGCTGGACGAGGCGACAATCATCGCACCAGCGATGAACAGCATCCTGCGAAGTCGTGGCGTGTGCATTGAATCGGTTGTTAAGAGCGCAGTTAGGTGCGGGGCGCCTTCGGAAGATTGGTTAGCTTCCAACACCCGCTGGCACTTGCCGTTCCCCGTACCTCGAGGAGGGCAGCGGGATTTGCCATATCGGCCTCGCCCTTAAAAAAATCGACCGTGCTGAGTACACCTGAAGCATGAAAGTCATCCTCAAAAATGGAAAGGAGAAGTTCCTTCGCCGTGGATATCCGTGGGTATTTCGTAATCAGGTCGCTCGCGTTGAAGGCGATCCCAAACGGGGTGATGCTGTCCACGTATGCGATTCCAAGGGTCGAGTTTACGGGCAGGGTCTCTATCACGACACTTCCCAGATCACGGTTCGTTTCCTGACTACGGACGCAGATGTCGCGATAGATGATCGCTTCTGGCGCGACAGAGTGGAGCGCGCCATCGCGCTGCGTACCCTGGCCACGGGCGATGCAACACACGTCCGCCTCATCTACGGAGAGAGCGACGGCATCCCGGGTACGATTGTGGATCGATACGGAGACGTCGTCACTTGGTCAACGCTGTGCCACGGTATGGAGCAGCGACGCGATCAGGTATTGGATGCGGTAACCTCGCTCGTCAGTGTTCAGGCAGTTGTCGAGCGGAACGATTCCGACCTTCGCGCCAAAGATGACCTACCGGAGCGCAAAGGATTGATAACTGGGGAACTGCCCGCCGAGGTGGTGATTGAGGAAGACGGCGTTCGGTTCCGCGTCGATGTCATAGATGGGCCCAAGACCGGCTTCTTCATCGATCAGCGACTCAATCGCCAGATGGTACGGATGTTCGCCCGAGGCGCTCGGGTCCTCGACGTGTTTTGTGCTGATGGAGGATTCGGCCTCCATGCGGCGGCGGCTGGCGCTGCTTCGATACACGCGATCGATGCCTCCGAGTCTGCCATGGCACGACTTCGCTACAATGCCGAGATGAACAGATCGGCGGAACGGTTTCGGTTCGAAACGGCTGATGCACTGGACCGGCTTTCGTCGCTCGCCGCTGACGGAGCCGCCTATGACCTCATCATCCTCGATCCACCTGCCTTCGCCAAAAGCAAGCGGCATCGGGAGTCGGCGAAGCGAGCTTATCAGTCGATTAACATCAATGCGTTCCGGATGCTCAGGCCGGGCGGGATCCTGGCCACGTCGTCATGCTCTCAGGCGGTGGACGAGGCGCATTTTCAGAAGATCGTCCGGTACGCCGCGAAAGCCGCCGGCGTGAGCGTTCGACTGCTCGCCCGGGGATATCAGCCGCCGGATCATCCGGTGCTGGAAACGATGCCCGAGACCGCTTATCTCAAGCTATTCGTGTATCAGGTGATCGACGACGAGGTGCCTCGTTGAGGCACGGGCAGTCTTCGAGTCTGGAATCGGAGACAGGTACTATCTGTTTCTTCGAAGGCGGGCTGCAAACGCCCCGTCGATGCCGTGAACATGGGGCAGCGCTGCATAAAAGCCTTCTGCCGTTACAAAGTCCCGCGGCACCAAGGACGCGACCGACTCGGTCCCGAAGTTGTCGTGACGACCCAGAAAGTCGCGTACGCGATCCTCATTCTCGGCTGGCTCGATCGTGCATGTCGAGTACACAACGAGACCACCGGGGCGCACGACTGCCGCCGCCGCGTCCAGCAGTTGATCCTGCAAGAAAGTGAGTTCGGGGATGTCGGATGGACGTCGCCGCCAACGCAGGTCGGGCCGCTTGGCCAAAACTCCGAGACCCGTGCACGGAGCATCTACGAGGACCCGGTTGGGACGCACGTCGCCGAGGATAGCGACGAGATTGGTCGCGTCGGCCGCGTGAAACTCTACGGTGTCGCAACCGAGTGCGAGCATGCTCCGCCGCGTGGCATCGAGCCGAGCGCTGCTCGCATCGACCGCGATCAACCGACCCCGGTTTTGCATCCGGTCGCAGCAGTAAGACAGCTTGCCACCCGGAGCTGCGCAGGAGTCCAGCACGATTTCGTCTGGGCGTGGATCGAGAACACGCACGACAAGCCCGGCCGACTCGTCCTGCACGGCCACGCTGCCGTCAGCGAGGAGACCCTCTTCGATCACTCTCTGGACGCTGTCCACGCGCAGGAATTCGTCCAGGTACGGAGATTGAGCTACGTTAACACCGACGCCTTCGAGGCGTGCCCGGACCTCGTTGGAATCGGTAACCAGCGTGTTAACCCTCAGTGAGTATGTTGGTCGCCTGTTGTTGTGGTCGAGAAGTCTTAGTGTTCCGACATCGCCATAACGATCGAGCCACCGGCGGACGAGCCAGTCCGGGTGCGAAAAGCTGATCGCCATCTTCTCCGCGGCCGGGCCCCGAGGCTCAGGAGGATTGTCCTTGACGGCCGCGACCTTGCGCAAGACCGCGTTGACGAGTTTGCCGGCTCCAGGCCGGATCAGTTTCTTCGCCAGTTCTACCGACTCGTGTACGGCAGCATAGTCGGGAGCTAGCCCTTCGAGGATTTCGTACGCACCCACGCGGACGATCTGGCGCAGAGCCGGCTCGAGATCCTCTACCGATCGGCGCGCCGACTCAGTAATCACGAAATCCAGCCAGCGGCGCCACCGCGTAACACCGGCTACGAGCTCCGTTACGAAGCGGCGATCCTGCGGGCTTAGTTCAGGCGGGACGGGTAACCGCCCGACGTAGGCTCCATGTTCCTCCACGCGAACGAGATGATCGACCGCCACCTGGCGGGCGGTTGGCGAACTGGGTTTCAAACTGCAGGCGTTGAAGAGGACAAAGACGTACTTCTCACGGCCGCGATAGGCGACACTTCAGGCCGTTTTCGCGGTCGTCAGATAAAGAGGCTGGCGATGGACGGGCGATCGATGGACTTCAGCTTCACCTCCGCCTGCCAGCCGTACGCTTCCTTGAGCTTGCGCGTTATGACCTCCTCTGCACCCTCAGTCGGGCTTTCTTCAAAGGCAACGGCAAGACCGGTACCACGAAGTTCGTCCTGAAACGACAGCTGCTCGCCGGAAGGAAAGTTGAAAGGCATGTCCTCAAGCGTGGTGTCCACCTTGAAGAAGTGAACACTCAGCGAATCATCCTCACCTTTCTGCGCCATGCACATGACACGGGCATCGCCTGTCTCGGTCTTCACGACGGCGCCGAAGTACTTGGGATCAAAGCTCATAGAAACGAATGGTTGTCTGATGTGAGCGGCGGGCTTGGTTGCCTGCAACGCTCTTTTTATCGGCGGTAACGGTGCAATGTATAGAATTGTCAGAGTCTCTGCGCGGCGCGATGCGCTGCTGTTAGCAGCGGGTCAATCGAGGGAGCAACCGGAGGTGCGTAGACGAGATCCAGATCGCGGATGTCGCGCACCCTCCACTCTCGCCATATCAAGGGCACCAACACGTTAGCTCGCATGGCCGCGCCTTCTTCTCCGACGACGGTTCCGCCAATCAGTCTGCCGCGAGACCGCTCGACGACCAACTCGACGTGTAGGCGTCGCGCACCCGGGTAGAAAGAGACGCGTGACCAACTGTGTACCCTCTCCGCAAAAGCATCAAAGCCGCTGTCAGACGCGTCTTCGAGAGGTATCCCCACCCGAGCAACCTCCAGCCCGAACACCTTGACGGTTGAGGCTCCGACGACGCCTGCGAAGGTAGCCGGGGCTCCGCGGCCCCTGCGTGCTGCATTCTCGCCGGCGACGTGGGCAGTACGAAATGCCGTCGGCGACAGGGGTAAATAGATCTGCTTTCCGTCGACGACGCGCCGAACCTCCACCGTGTCCCCACATGCCCACACGTTGGGAAGACTGCTCCGCATCTGATCATCCACATCCACCGCGCCATTCGCGCGCAGACGAATGCCTGCCTCTTTGGCAAGACACGTGTTGGGCTCGGTTCCGATAGCAACGATCACGAGCTGGCAGCCGATTCGCTCACCCCGATCCGTCGTCACGGCCGACACATGGTTGGCTGCATCGAAATCGAAACGGACCGCGCGCTCGCGACGGATCTGGACACCCGCTTTCTGCAAATGCTCTTGTACGATGTCCTGCAGCGGCCCCGATACGTAGCGATGCAACACGCCGCCGACCGGATCGAGGATCGTGACCCTGATTTGTCGGTGCACGAGGGCCTCTGCCATTTCTGCACCGATGTATCCTCCGCCAACGACTACAGCATGACGCACTCGGTGCGCGGCTAGGAAGTTCTTGATGTCAACTGCATCGTTTAGACTTCGGACCGAAAAGACGTTGGTGGACTCTTCACCATCGATGTTCAGTCGTCGCGGTTTGGCACCGGTTGCAATTATGAACTTGTCAAAACGCTCTTCGGATGCTCGTTGGCCCGGTCCTTCTGCGACAAGGCGGTTACGGGATGGATGGATTTCCTTGACCATCGTGCTAACATGGACGCGTGCTCCGCGCTGGTTTTGAAACCGCTCAGGATCGAACTGAACAAGGGTTTCGACTCGCTCAATTTGACCGGACACGTAATAGGGTATCTCACAGGCACCGTACGATATCATCGGTCCCTGCTCAAAAAGATGCACCTCTGCTTTCGGATCTGAACGCACCGCTTGGGCGGCAGCCGCGGGTCCCGCGGCGACGCCGCCTATTACTGCTATTCGCTGCGACGGAATTGGCATAGGGGATAATATGGTCCGTCCACTTGGCGTCTCGAGTTGTGCTAACTTAGACGCTCATGACATAAGATCGACGAATATATTACACACCCGCCAATGACTCGCGTTGAACATATCGGGATTGCCGTCGAGAATGCAGATGCTGTGGCAAGCCTGCTAGAGTCC
>JBFIPX010000133.1:0-9143 GCA_041609895.1 Rhodothermales bacterium | reverse complement strand
TCATTCATGACAAAGCTCAACATCTCGTCCTACGATGAGCTGTACGAGCGGTCCGTCTCGGATATAGAATGGTTCTGGAAGGAGGCGCTCGCCGACCTCGAGATCGAGTTCTATGAGGACTACGAGCAGGTCGTTGATCTTCGCGACGGTCCGGAGTTTCCGAAGTGGTGTACGAACGGGAAGATGAACATCGTACACAACTGCCTCGACAAGTGGCTCGAAACGGACGTCGCGGATACGCCGGCGCTCCGCTGGGAGCTTGAAGAGGGTGCATCCGGCACAATGACCTTCCGGGAGCTTAACGAGGAGGTTTGCCGGTGCGCCCAAGCGCTTTCCCAGCTCGGAATCGGTCGAGGCGACGCCGTCGGATTGTACATGCCGATGGTGCCCGAGGTGATTATAGCGTTCCTTGCCATCGCCAAGATTGGCGGCGTCATCCTTCCTTTATTCAGCGGATACGGTGCGGAGGCGATCTCGACGCGTCTCAACGACGCCGGTGCCCGTGCACTCTTCACGGCCGACGGATTCTTCCGCCGTGGAAAGCGCATCGAAATGAAGCGTGTTGCCGATCAAGCCCTGGAGGCCGTCCCGACGGTCGAGAACGTTGTTGTGCTTCGTCGAACCCGGGCAGACGAAGTCCCCTTAATAGAAGGTCGCGACCGCTGGTGGCACGACGCAGTGGCGGATCAGCCTGCCGAGGCGCCCACTGCTAGGACCGATGCGGAAGAGGTCGTGATGATCATCTATACGAGCGGCACGACAGGACGACCAAAAGGCGCTGTCCACACGCATTGCGGCTTTCCCATCAAGGCTGCTCAGGATATGCGCCATAGCATGGACCTGAAGCGCGGTGAAACCATGTACTGGATGAGTGACATGGGTTGGATGATGGGACCCTGGCTCGTATTCGGTGCCTTGATCAATGGCGCATCCATGATGATATATGACGGAGCTCCCGATTACCCCGGGGTAGACAGACTCTGGTCGCTCGTCGAAGCGCATCACGTGACTCACCTGGGTTTGTCTCCCGTTCTGGTGCGGGCACTGAAGCCAAATGGAGCCGAGCCGATTCGCAAGCACGACGTATCGGCGCTTCGGGCGGCGGGCTCAACTGGAAGTCCGTGGGATCCAGAATCGTGGACCTGGCTCTTCAAGAACGTACTTGAGTCTTCCAAGCCCATTCTCAACTACTCAGGTGGAACCGAGATCAGTGGCGGGATACTGTGCGGCAACTTCTTCAAGCCTCTAAAGCCATGCGCGTTTTCCGGGCCAGTCATCGGCATGGACGCCGACGTCGTGGATGAAAGCATGGCGCCGGTACGTGGAGCCGTTGGTGAACTGGTTATTAGAAAGCCGTGGATAGGCATGACGCGTGGGTTCTGGAACGATCGCGAGCGTTACCTACAGACGTACTGGAGTAAGCACCCCGGCTTATGGATGCACGGTGATTTTGCCGCGATTGATGATGACGGGCTCTGGTACATCCTCGGACGGAGCGACGACACCATCAAAGTGGCGGGCAAGCGCCTTGGCCCGGCCGAAGTAGAGTCCATCCTCAATGCGCATCCGGGAGTAGCCGAGAGTGCTGCCATCGGCGTCCCCGACGACTTGAAGGGTGAAACGCTGGTAGCGTTCTGCGTTCCGGGACATCACACAGTACCCGATGAAGGACTGCGCGAGGAACTGGTGGACCTCGTCACGAAAGCCCTCGGCAAACCGCTCAAGCCGAAAGAGATCCGCTTCACGACCGCTTTGCCGAAGACGCGCAATGCCAAAGTCATGCGCCGCGTCATCAAAGCTGCCTATCTCGGGAAAGATCCGGGAGACCTGTCGAGTCTTGAGGATCCCAAGACCATCGAGGCCATCAAAGCAGCCAGCTGACTACAGAACGATGCCGAGTCCCGCCGACACCGTATTCAGGGATCCGACAGCGTAGTCTACATTCAGCTGGATTGGGCCAGGGGTGAAGCTGAGGCCGGCGATCATCCTGAACCGGTTCTGCGCCTGTTGAGAGAACGAGATCGTCTGAACGCCCAACTCTGGCTCACCCGTGTCGAACTCGTAATCGACGCTCACGGTGGTCTTCTCTGCCTGTAAACCACCATACAAAGTGATCACGGCGAAGGATTTCGAAATCGCTACGTTCGCCGCAAACGCTTTCGCCAACAACGTCTGCTGATCGAGTTCGTCTGTAATCGACAACCTCTGGTATACCAATTGCGCGGATATGTCTGCAGGGAACAGCGGAATGTACTGGCTGATGCTGTGCCGCATGCCGGCGCCCCGGAACGAAATTGAACCATAACTGTCGGTCTGCAGCGTCGGCAGGTAACGGACGATCACATCCGTGCCCATGAAGGAACCGATGCCGACTTGCGGCACGAGCAGTGGAGCCACCGGCGTGTTTACCAACCCGGGAAGCAGCGGCATCGAGAGGACGTCGTTGATAACGATGTCATCAGCCGTGCCCATCGTGCCATCCGGCCCTGCGTCCACGGTCTCGTTGATGGCCGCGGATGCTTCACCAGCCTCGGTCTCGCCGAATACGGTAGGTGCACCCTGGATGTCAAAAGTGACCGGAACGACATATCGCTGCCCATTCGGCGCCGTGTAAATCTCTTCGGTCTCGTACGACAGCGACAGCGATCGATCGGCGGGCAACATCGCGCCGAACACCTTGACGCCGAGATACAGGTCTACTTTCGGAATAAGTCCCCCACCGATCTTGGCGGTATGGAAAAGGCCCGCGTTGATGTTGGCTCCGTACGCATCTATCAATGGCGCTACGTACAGTCTGGAATATTCGTCCGTGACCGACGCCAGGTTGCTGTTCAGATCTTGGGCGCGCGAAGTTGAAACGATTACTAATAGCGCGGCAAATACAGTAACTGCACGTGTCATTTCTTGCCAGGTGGAATGTTAATTGGGGCCATTCCACCTTCATATCGGCATTCAAATCAGCGATTAAAGGCCGTTGGTTGCTCACCCTGCCCTTTCGACGAAGCACGGCGGACAGTTATCTGACCTCATGCGTCCGAGCCGCTGGACACCGGGCCTCCAAGATTGAAACGGGAATGGTTGAACCGAGTCGGCCCATGCACCGTGAGGAGCAGTTGGGGGACGCTATGGCCCGACCGGCGACTTCAAACGCAATTTGCTGTCGATTCAGGATCGATTGTTGACGCAATTCCGTAAGCAAGCCCGTTCCGCAACAACGCCACGAAATCTCGATGCCGAAAAAGGCTCTTCTCGCGGGTATTTATGTCTTCCTCACCGTCGTTCCGGTCGCGGCGCAGACCATTCCCGCAGTAACGATCACTGGCACTGTAACCGAGGCCGACACCGGCGCCCCGCTACCGGGAGCTCATGTGTTTGTGGCTTCCTCCATGATCGGTACGACCACCGGCCCGGATGGAACGTATAGACTGGAACGCGTTCCCATCGGTGCACTTCGACTTTACGTGTCGATGATCGGTTACGAACCGGAGGCACGCGACATGCTTCTGCGGACCGCAGCGGTTCGCGTAGTTGACTTTCAGTTGAAGCCCGGGGTCGTGGAGCTCGGTGAGGTCGTGGTAGAGGCAAAGAGGGACAAGAAGTGGAGGCAGCGCCTCGAACGATTCCAAAGACTGTTCATCGGCGAGACTCCCAACGCGCGAGAAACCCGCATCATGAACCCGGAAGTTCTGGATTTTGACGCGTCGGGTGGTGAGTTTCGCGCCATCGCGGCTCAGCCCCTCATCATCGAGAATCGGGCTCTCGGGTATCGAATTCAGTACTTCCTCAAAGACTTCGTGGCCGAACCCACCCGGACTCGCTACGACGGGGAGCCGCTGTACGAGGAGCTTGAGCCCGAGTCCGAAGAAGAGGCACAGCGCTGGGAAACCAATCGGCGCAACGCTTTCATTGGGTCATTTCGTCATTTTCTACTTGCCTTGCTTGCAGGCAGAACCGAAGAACAGCAGTTCATGACGTACGGGCGAACGGTAATGGGTTCCGGAAGTCCCGGCGAAATGCCGGGCAACCCCACCTCAGGAACGCGATTCCCGGTCGAGGCCACCGAGCTCTTCACGTCAGGAGAGACGCCGAATGAAAAGACTCTCGAGTTTGACGGATTCACGGAAATCATCTTCAAGGGCGAATATGAAGACGAGTCCTATCTGGATTGGTCTCGCGCCGGACGAAGACGACCCAAGTTCCAGACGTCCTGGATTCGCTTGGAGCGCGGACCTGCCGTATTCGATTACAAGGGAGACGTGCTGGACCCGTATGGGGTGACGTTCTACGGATACCTCGCATTCGAAAGAGTCGCCGATGAGGTGCCAAAGGAATACCGGCCGGGTTGACAGATCCTGTCAGTCCTGGTCGTGGTTCCCATCGGTCCTAACGGTTGAAGAGGTGTCGTTTGGCGGCCCGGCCGACAAATCTTGCTTTCTCACCGAGTGGGAAACGTTTCAGATTCGTTCGAACGACTCCTTTCGTCAGTTGCGTCTTGCGAGAATAGTCGATGTTAACGTCCACGAGGACCGGTCGACCCTCAGACGCAATCTTACACGCCTTCGAAACTACCTCGGGCACATGACCTGTTGACGAGAGGGCGAGAAACTCGCAACCGGTTGCCAGCGCCACACCCTCGACATTGAGATCTCCCAGGACCGTGCATGTCTTTCTGTTGAGCGGAATCTCCTGGAACTGAGAGATCTGACCGAGTTCACCGTCGTGGAAAACGAACACAGCTACTCCGACACCTTGCGTCGCGGCCGTGATCAGTTCCATACCGGTCATCAGAAACGCTCCGTCGCCGACAATTGCTGCGACCGGCCGATCAGGATTGCCCATCCGCGCTCCGATAGCGGCCGGTACGGCGTAACCCATCGCATTGAAGTCAGTCGGTGAAATGAAGCCACGTGGTCTGTTAACCGGATAGAGTTCAGCGGTCAGGAAAGTGTGGATACCGTCGTCTACTACCACGAACGAATCGTCCGGCAGAGTCTCTCTAAGGCTGCGAAAGAAATGCCCCGGGGAAACACGGCCGCGTACCGGTGACTCGAGCCACGAAGAGGAATAGCGTTGCTTGTGCTTTGCGATCATGGATGCTAGGTCGGATGCTCGCCGCGGGCTCTGAAAGTCTGCCAGAGACTCGTTCATCTGACCCAAAACCTGAGCCGCATCGCCGGCAACCTTCACCGCAGCAGGGTAGTTGCGGTCAAAGACCGACGGATCGATATCGACGTGAATCAGGTGCTCTGGTACGGGCAACCCATAACTCCCTGTACCGAGCTCCGAAAACCTAACACCGACAGCAAGCAAACAATCGCAGTCCTCGAAGGCCGCCTGACCCGCAGGGACGGCTGCCGGTCCAAAACCGACTCCGGTGTGGAACGCATGCGAATATGGAAACGCGCTGAGCCCCTGCAGCGTCGTGGCTACCGGGGCAACGAGGCGGTCCGCAAGCTTCTCAGTATGCGAGGTCGCGTCAACCGCGCCCCAGCCCACAAAAATGCCAGGGCGTTTGGCGCGCTTCAATAGGTCGATGGCCAATTCGATAGCCGTTGCATTCGCTTCCATATCGGTTGTCGAATCGGTGCCACGCCCCGGTACGAGCCGACCGTCACCCGTTCGGTCACCATGCGACCAGTCTCCGTAGTGAGGCAGACTCTCGACGTCACCCCTGAACAGCTGCAGATTGACCGGAATCTCTACGAACGCCGGGCCTGGGACACCCGATGTCGCGATGTCAAACGCGTCGAAGATTGACGGAATAATTTCTGCGTGGCTGGTTGGCCGGAAGAAGGCCTTCGTGACGGGCTCGAGCATTCGCTCTTGGTCGATGTCGTGGAGCTGATAGGCACGACCAGAATCCGTCCGAATGCCACCCGAGATCACGAGCATCGGAATGCCATCGAGAAAGGCCTCCGCAATGCCGGAAAGCGCGTGAGTGGTCCCTGCCCCAGGCACGATCACGAGCGCTCCCACTTCGTTGCTCGTTCGGGATAGCCCGTCGGCCATGAAGGCCCCGCCCAACTCGTGCGTAACAAGGTGCGGAGTGATCTTGGCCGAACGAGACAATGCGTCGTAGAGTTCGGTGTTGTGAACGCCCGGAATACCGAACGTTCTCCGCACACCAATCTCCTCAAGCGCGTGAACCGCGAGGTCTGCTCCGGTCTTCTTCATCATCCTCCTCCCGCGATCGTTCTGGCGGCTATGCGGCCGGTAAAGATGCACGTCCCAAGGAAGGTACCCTCGAGCGACCGCTTGCCGTGAATACCGCCTCCGCCAAAACCAGCCGCCTCTCCAATCGCGTACAATCCCGGAATGACTTTGCCGGCGCTATCGTTGTCCTCACCTACGTGACCGGCAAGAACCCGCGAACCCCAATCGGTGCATATGTCACCAAGACTCTTGCGCGAGAGAATGAACTCCCGGATGGCGACCAGCGGCTTGGCCGAGGGATCCATTATCCGCTGCGACTTACTCGTCCTCACCCGGTCTCCCCGATACATCTGCAGATGTGCAATCCTCCGCAACTGATCGTCATTCATATGGCGGGGTGCGCGTTCGACGCGTTCGTCGTAGCGCTCGATGGTGTCTCTCAGAACTGAAGAGTCGATGTCTTCCGAGTCAGTGAGCTCGTTCATTCGTACAGCCAAGCCCTCGGGCGAATCGGCGACGACAAAATCGGCGCACTCGCGCGTAAGCCGGTCGACCAGCGGTCTGTTGCCGCGGATCACTGTCTTGAGAAAACCGATGATGTTCCTATCACGAATTGCATCGTTGAACTCTGATCCCGAGACGGCCAGTTCCTTGCATGCGATCCTCCAGTTCATTACCTGCCACGAGTAGCCGCCGGACCTGCACACGTTAGATACAAGATGACGCGTATCGAATCCGGAGACAAGTGGTTCAGGGCCAATTCGTTTTCCAGACTTGTCGAGCCAAAGCGCCGACTTCGGTGGAACGATACTGAGCCCATGGTTCGGGTGTCTCGGTGCGGGGTGATGAACGCCAGCGGCGTAGTACCACACTCGCTGGCGATCGGTCACGATGCCACCCGCCGCTTCGGTCTCGTTATGGAGGTCACCCGTCGCGTATCGGTGAGATCCGTTGAGGATCACGTCGGGCAGCGGTCCTAGCTCTGCATCCCAATGCTCCCGCAGCCAAGCCTCATTGCCGCAATAGCCTCCAGCCGCGATTACAACACTTTCCGCTTGTACTCGGAATTCGGTGCCGGCTGGCTCGACGTTTCCGCTGACTCCCGTGACCCGGCCATTTGCGAGCTCAAGACTCGTAACGCAGTGCTGGAATTGGACTTCCAGGCGGGCTGCATTCTGGTGATCCCGGAGGTCATGGAGAATGGCCTCAACGAGTCGGTGACCTGTGCCCCACACCATATGAAAACGCGGTACGGAATTTCCTGGTTCATACATGCCGCGCTCCACCCAATGAACGACCGGGAAGAAACGTATGGACCTCTTCCGCAGCCATTCGCCCACCTCTCTTGCACAGCCGTCGACGTATGCTTGGGCCCAACTGCGGGCGAGTTGAGCATCTTCGGCGATCTCTCCGGTGCGAACCCAATCGTCGAAGGCGAGCTGCGCCGAATCACGAATGCCCAGTCGTCGCTGCTCTTTTGAATCGACAAGAAAGATTCCGCCAAACGACCATCGCGCGAGGCCGCCGAACGACGCAGGCTCATCGCGATCAACGATCAAGACGCGCAAGCCGCGGTCGAGCGATTCGATAGCGGCGGCGATGCCGGCCAATCCTCCGCCGACAATGAGAACATCTGTCTTATAGGTGCGTGCCGTCACTCAAGTTGAACGTCAGGGAGCCCAGAAAGCGTGCTCGAAATGTTCGATAGCCGGTGCGGAATTGTCGGTGATAACGATGCCAATGACGTCGAACCTGCACGGCGATCGCTCCAGTTTGCTCTCATAAAGATAGGCGCGCGACGCCTTAATGATGTGGCGTTGCTTCTGTTCGCTTACGGCCTCCTCCGGAAGGCCGAAACCTATGTTGCTTCGCGTCTTCACCTCTACAAAGACGATCTCGCCACCCAACTCGTAGCGTGCGTCGGGTTTGAAACAAACCAGGTCGACCTCTGAGCCCTCGAACCGGTAGTTGCGCTCGAGAATACGGTAGCCACGTTCCTCCAGATAGACTGCGGCAATGTCTTCGCCTCGCCGTCCAAGCGCGCCGGCCTCAGTCATCCCCATTCTCTTCGCTCGGTCGATCAGCTGCCCCAAGGGAATCGGCAATCTCGATCAGGTGTCGTATGATCGGCGCATTCTTCTGCTGTATGAATGGCAGCAGCGACGTCGTAACGCCGTCGAAGACGTCCATCAGCTGCATCAGATTTTCGATGCGTTCGAGAAACTGACGCTCTGCCGCAGTAGCCTTGCGGACAGGAGGAAGGGTGTCCTTGCACTCACGCAGCTGCGCCATCACGGGCTCCAGTTCTTCACGCTCTCGACGTTTGATAATCTGAGCGGTGATATGCCACACATCCTTCTCGGCTTCGTAGTAGTCCTTGCGGGATCCCTCCTGCTGGACCTTGTGGACCAGCTTCCAGTCAATCAAAGACCGGAGATTCATGTTGGCATTGCCGCGACTGATGGACAATTTCTCCATTATCTCGTCGGTGTCGAGCGGGACTTCCGACGCGTACAGCAGAGCGTGAATCTGGGCCATCGTCCGGTTGATGCCCCAACGAGACGCCATCTCTCCCCAGAAGCTTACGAACTGGTCCAGCGCCTTTCGGTGCCGTGCCGTCAGAGCCCCGTTTTCGGTAGCCTTGTCGATTCCTGTCGCCATCACCGAACGATCTTAGGGTAACTGCGAAATATGACCCGGCGCCGGGCAGCCGGGTTCCATGCAACGGCAGAGTAGGCGCACGATGCGGGTTCGAAACCGGGTCGCGGGTCGAAACGAAGCTCGGAGACGCTCGTTGATCTTCAACCGACAACGAGTGCTATTTTCTTTCATCCCCTCAGCCTCTCACTTCTGCCGCTCGCGATACCTTGTCCGGGATCCTCACCATAACAACCGACTTTGGCTCGCGTGACGCCTATGTACCTGTCATGAAGGCGTCAATCATGCACATCGATCCGCAGATACACATCGTGGACGTCACTCACGAGATC
>JBFIPX010000132.1:0-9188 GCA_041609895.1 Rhodothermales bacterium | reverse complement strand
GTCCTCATCCATCACCAGCATCCCGGCCGTTCCCATCATCGAGCCTGCCTCGCGTAGCGACTCGACGTCCATGGTAACGCCCTCTATCATGTCGGCGCGAAGCGGGGGCGTCGAACTGCCGGCCGGAACGACCGCGTTGACTTTTTTGCCGCCGCGCACACCGCGCGCGACCTCTTCGATCAGGTCGGTGATCAGCATCCCCGTCGGGTATTCGTAGACGCCGGGGCGATTTACGTGCCCAGAGATTCCGTAGAGGACCGGGCCCGGGTGCTTCTCCGCCCCGAGGCCCGCATACCAGCTTGCACCCCGCTCCATGATGAGCGGGACGCACGCCAGCGTCTCGACGTTATTGATGGTAGTCGGTCTCCCGAATACACCGTATTGCGCCGGGAAGGGTGGCTTGATCCGGGGATAGGCACGCTTTCCTTCCAGGGATTCCATCAGGCTGGTCTCCTCGCCACAGATGTACGCACCTGCACCCTTATGGATGAAGAGTTCGGCAGAGAAGTCTGAGCCCAGTATGTTTTTTCCGATATATCCTTTCTCGTACGCGTTCGCCAGCTCGGCCTCCATCTGGTCGATCCAATCCGCGTACTCACCGCGCACGTACAGATAACAGGTCGAGATGGACATCGCGTAGCACGCGATCATGATCCCTTCGAAGACGAGGTGCGGGTTGTACTCCATAAGCTGCCGGTCCTTGAAAGTGCCCGGTTCACTCTCGTCCCCGTTGCAGCAGAGGTAGCGCGGTCCGCCGTCCGGCTTGGGCATGAAGCTCCACTTCAGACCGCAACCAAAGCTCGCTCCACCGCGGCCGCGAAGACCGCTCGCCTTGACCTCATCAGTAACTGCCGTGGGGCTCCACTTGTCGCCCTTAATGACGGCCTTGAGCGCCTGGTAGCCGCCGTTGGCTTCATAGACATCGACCTTGTGAAGATCCTTGATAGGCGGAAGCAGAACGCGCTGGTACTTCCGCCAGTCACCCGCCTTTGTCTTTGCAGTCTTCACTTCCATAGCACTATTCCACGGTCTCTGCGACGGGCGGGGTTCTGTATGCCTCGGTCTTTACAACGTCTGTCCGGCGGTTGCCACCCATCTCGTCCTCGTCCTGCGGCAGCGTTATCGAGGTGAAGCCCGGCATGTTACCATCCATCAACGCATCTACGAGCGCATCGACCTTCTCGCGTGTAAGGTGATGCACATACGGGCCGTTGGTTACCTGAAGCATCGGTGCGCTTCCGCATGCGCCTAGACACTCGACTTCCTGGATCGTAAAGAGTCCGTCGTCGGTTGTCTCTCCCTTGCCGATCTCCAGCTTTTCCTCCAGGTAGTGGAGAATGTCGTAGCCGCCACATAATTGGCAGGAGAAGCACGTGCACACGTCGAGGACGTACTTGCCAGTCTTCTTCTTGTAGTACTGCGTGTAAAAGGTGGCTACTCCATATGCCTGAGCGTACGGAATGCCTACCTCATCGGCGACGAGTTGAATCACGTCGGGGTGCAGAAAACCAAACTTCTCCTGGGCCAGCCACAGGGCCTTCATGATTGCGCCGTCGGGTTTCTCATACTCCTCAACAAAGCCGGCGATACGCTTCTTCTCTTCACTCGTGAAGACGAGTTGCTCCTTCGAGAATGCCGGCTTCGGATCGCGATCCGGAAGCGTCACCACCTTGCCGTGTCCAGAATCTGCCATTCGTTACTCGCTACTTATCTGCTTCGCCCATCACCGGATCGACTGTCCCGATGAGAATGACCATGTCGCCGATGGCTCCACCCTCCATGAGATGCTCGAGGGCCTGGAGGTTCGTGAAGCTGGGCGAGTTGATGCGTACGCGCCAGGGCCTACCCGTTCCATCTGACATGAGATAGAAGCCCAGCTCACCTTTTGGCGCCTCGATCGCATGATACGTTTCGACTCCTTTCGGCGGACACACACCCGTATCCGTGTACATGAAGTCGTGGATCATGCCCTCCATGGAGTAATACACCTCATCCTTCGACGCGTAGGCGTGCTTGGCGTTATCCTCTCGAATGGATCCCTGCGGCAAATTCTCCAGGCACTGCTTCACGATCTTGACGCTCTCCTTCATCTCGTCGACTCTGACGAAGTACCGTGCGAGACAGTCACCTTCGGATCTGATTGGGATATTAAAGTCGACGTCGTTGTATTTGAGGTACGGCTCGAATCTGCGGACGTCGAAGGCAACACCCGAGCCTCTGAGGTTCGGACCGGTCATACCCAGCTGCACCACCTCCTCCGCACTGAGGACTCCTACTCCATTATTCCTATCGATCCAGATCCGATTCCTGTTGAGCAGTTTCTCCCAACCGTCCACGGCCTCCGGAAAGCTCTCGGTAAAGTCGCGGATCATGGCAAGCGCGGTATCCGAGATATCCGACGCCAGGCCTCCGATGCGGCTATGCGATACGGTAAATCGGGCGCCTGCAACCTCGTCGAAGATCTTGTAGAGGTCCTCTCGGTACTGGAACGTCCAGAGAAATACCGACAGCGCACCGGCGTCCATAAGGCCGACGCCGAGCCAAAGCAGATGGGCTGAGATACGGGCGAGCTCGCACATCATGGTGCGAATCCACTGAGCTCGCTCCGGTACTTCGATGGCGACAATCTTCTCGACTGCCAGACACCACGCAACGTTGTTCGAATAGGGTGCCAGGTAATCCATGCGGTCGGTATACGGCATGAATTCCTGGTACGTCTTTGACTCCGCCAGTTTCTCAATGCCTCGGTGCAGGTAGCCGAGATCGAGGACGCACTTCTCGATGATCTCGCCGTCCAGCTTTACGGCACATCGAAGTACTCCGTGCGTCGCGGGGTGCTGCGGTCCGATGTTGAGCACCATTTCGTGCTCGAGCGGATCCTCCGCGCGCTCGCGCACATCTTCCGGATGATGCTTCTCCTCCAGCCATGCGTGCTTGCTTTCGAGTCTCTTGTAAAGAGCCTCGTTATGCCGTGGCCAGAAGCTGAACTTCTCGGGGCGCCGCTCTATGCTTGTAACAATGCTACTCATAATCTTTTGATCGGCCGGATCACTCTTCCGTTTCGGTCTTCTCCTCTTCGTAGCTCTTGATGGGCCTTGATCCGTGTGCGGCGGCAAACGGATCCATCGTCAAATCACCGCCCGGCTCCTGCGGCGGCAAGGGCAGCGATCCGGGGATCCCCAGAAGCGGAAACTCCTTGCGAACGGGATGGTGCTCAAAATCCTCGGGCATGTACATGCGGCGGAGGTCCGGGTGGCCATCGAACCTGATCCCGACCATATCCCAGCACTCCCGCTCATTCCAGTCGGCGGCCCTAAAGACTTCGGTCACCGATGGCACTACCGGGTCTTCCTCGTCGACGCGCACCTTGACCCGAATGCGCTTACCGCGCTCGATTGAAACCAGGTTGTAGAAGACCTCGAACCGATCGTCCTCTGTGAAACGGTCGATGCCACCGACATCGACGAGGTAGTTGAAGCCTCGTTCGTTCTTCAGGTAGTTGCACACGTCGACGATGCGATCCTTGCTCACCCACACCGTATGCTCGTTGGCATAGAGTGTCGAATGGAGTACGTCATCTCCGAATTCGGTCGTCAGCGCCTCCAGGTCATCCGGAACGAACGTGGTTTCTTTGGCGTGCGGGTTGTCGGCGCCCTCCTTGGGAGGATCGACGGGGGTAAATTGAAAACTCAGAGTCGAATGCTTCGGCATGCTTCGAAGATCAACTGTGACTTGCGACTGGGTTCAGCGCGCCCGTCTGATTGACTTTACCCGACTGATAGTCCTGCACGATGGAGTAGTCATTGCGGATCTTTTCCTGAATGTCCATCAGTGCGTGCACGACAGCTTCCGGTCTTGGGGGGCAGCCGGGGATGTAGACATCGACGGGTAAAAAATTGTCTATTCCTTGAACGACGCCGTAGCAGCGATGCATTCCGCCGGTGGATGCACACGCACCCATCGCAATGCACCACTTGGGGTCGGCCATCTGATCCCAAATGCGACGAATGGCGTGGGCCATCTTGTACGAGCACCAGCCGGCCACAATCATCAGGTCTGCCTGGCGCGGCGAGAAGCGCATAGCTTCACTCCCGAACCGAGCCACGTCATACTTCGGCGCCGCAAATGCCATCATTTCGATCGCACAGCAGGCCAACCCCATGGGCATCGGCATCAGCGAGTTCGACCGAGCCCAGTTGATGACGGCGTCGACCCGAGTTGTCAGAAACCCTTCTCCTAATCCTTCCATATCGATGGTATCTGATCCTCCGTCTTATCGAATCCTCAACCGGCACAAACAGAACAGGAGAGGCAAGCGCCGGTTTCGCTCAATAGGGCGGGCGTGGTCATTTGAACGGTTTCTTCGCGGACGGTGCACATCACCCAACATGAAACTCGCGTTGGTGCCGTAGATCCTCGAAATCAAGCCCACCCTTCTTGATGTCGTAGAGCAGTCCGATGCCGAGAATGATGATAAACAGAAATACGACGGCCAAAACGCCGACGGCTTCCCCCGCCGCGATGAAGTCGCGAAAGCTTACGGCCCAGGGATATAGGAATACCACTTCCACGTCGAACACGATGAAGATCATGGCGACGAGGTAGAACTTGATGGAGTAGCGTTCCCGCGCCGTGCCGATCGGGTCCATTCCGCTCTCGTACGCCGACCGCTTGGTGACGTTGGGGCGCTTCGGGCCGAAAATCTCGGCCGCCTTGAGCAGCGTGAGCGCCAGACCACCGGCCATGACCATTGAAAGAAAGAGGGGTATAAAGTCAGATAACATCTGAATTCCGTCGGGGACTACCTGCGCGCGAGGTCAAGAAGTCCGGTCGGTAAGAGATGGGTAGAACAGAACGCTCGTGAACAGACGAATGCATGCAGAGAAGCTACCCAATCATCGTTTCGCAATCAACGCGACCTGCGTTGAATATTGAATGCAGCGGAATACAGTTTGCAAAAAAGAGAAAGCCCCCGCAGATGAATCCGCAGGGGCCCCTCCGTCCTTGTTTGCCACTAATGAACGATTCGCTACATCTACCTCCCAAGAGGCCTACTTGATCGTATAGGTCAGTCGTGCGATCGCCATTCGTCCTATCGTCGGAGCACCGATGAACTGCTTGTGCTCGTTGTCGAGTACGTTGTTGACCGTTATGCCGAATCGAAGGCCGTCCAGCTGATTCTTGAACACAAAGCCCGCACCGACGTCGAGCAGGAAGTAGGAATCGAGGCAGTCGTCCTCCTGGTTGCCTGGGAGATTCAGCCGACAGGTAACGCCGACGTAGGGTCCCGACTGGATGGCGAACTCGTCTGTATAACGACCAGCCACGTTGAAATAGAATCCGGATGGCGAGGTAAACTGACCGCCGAGTCTTCCTTTGACCTTCGGGGCGTTGAGCGCGACGCTCAGGTCAGTACCCTCCTCGTCCAGTTCCTCACTGTCAAAGAAATCATCGGACACGAACGAGGCGTTGCCAAACAGCGAGAGAGTATTTGAAGCCTGCAACTCGAATGCGACATCGACCCCGCTATAACTGATTTTTCCAAAGTTGCGATAGGAGAGCAGCAGCTCGGGGCTCCTGCCGGGGGTTGCAGCATTGTCGCTCGGCTCCACGATCCCAACCGCGGCCGGCAGTGAGCCGGAAACGAGCCCGACTACAAGCGCGGCTGCCGTCTCCGGGGACACTCCGAGTTGTGCAAGTCCTCCTGCAAGAGCCGGATTGTTCGAAATGCCGTCTGAAAGTGAGGTCTCAAGTCCATCCGCGAGTCCCGGCACGATGACAAATGGCGTCTCCATCAACAATGGACCCACGAAGTCCTTCTTGTTGGCGTAGTACCCGTCGATGTTAATGACGAGCCCCTTGCCCACATTTTCGAAGACTCCGGTGTAACCAAGTTCAACAGTCGTGGTCGTCGTCTTCTTCAAAGGCGCGATATCGACCAGATCGGTTACGAATTCGATCTCACCCGTGGTCGCGTTCGGAATCCCCAGGATGCCGCCGACGAAACCGTCAACGGTAGTGTTCGCGGGGCTGAGCTGATCCTGTAGGAACCCTGCGGTCTGCGCAGTGATCGTTCCCGGAGGTAGTCCCAACGCCGTATTCAGCTGGACCGCCAGTACCTCGGGAGGTATGGGGGCAATACCTCCTGCGTAGATAAGGCCCCACATCTCCTCAAGAAAGACGCCCTGCGGCCTTTGCTCTCCCAGCGATGACGGAAGTAGACTCGAGGCGACAAGGTCCGTAGGGGCAAAGGTCCCGAACTGGGCGTTTCGCGTCCACTCGTGTCCAAACGCCGAACCTTGCGCCCTGATGGGAATGGTCGTGCCGGGAGCGACGCCTGCCTCGATATCTAGAAAGTTCGAGTTCGTGCCGGGAGACGAGAACGCGATGTTGAATGAGCCACGGATCGTATGCGTCCCTTCACGATTTCTCGGTCCAACATGAAGCGTCGTCGCCACGCGCGGAGACACTCGAAATTCTTCCGTTACCGAATCGTAGTCACCGCGAAGTGCGCCGGTCAAAGCCAAACGCTTGCTAACCTCGTACTGCCCCTGCATGTATGCACCGTACTCGTCGGTGTTGTCGCGGCTCTCGTTTTCGCCGTTGATCTTACCCTCCGTGTCCGGCCGGGTCAGTTCTACGTCGACGCCTCCAACGAGGGAGTGTCTGCCGAACGTTCGGTCGTACTGTAGCTGGACATTAAAGAGTATGCTCTTATCAACAACAGTGGGCCCTGCGTAAACGAAAGAGTCGCCGGCGTCATTCCTGTTGACATAGGCCTGGGCGAAGAAGCCCTGATTGTTCTTCCTTGTCTGGAAACGAACCTGACCATATGTGTACTGATAGTCGACCGCCTGTAAGGTGCCGATGCCCGAGAGCACGGTCGCGTTCAGTTGCGAGAGGCCGCCGGTCAGGACAAGCTCCGAGTTATCGCCGGTCTTCACCTGCGCGGTACCATTTACGTTGAGTTTGTCATAGTCGGGATTCCTTGCACCTCCGGCGGCAAAACATGCAGCGGGATCATCGGCGCCGGCGCAGTCCTGAGCTGCAAAAATCGAATCGGCCGGGTCGGAGAGATCCAGCTCCCAATCGTCCGCCTGCCCGTATATTCCCGTTATCTTGTAGGCAAACCGGTCTGAGACCTTGTTGGCGTGTCGTGCCTCCAGGGAGAAGTAAGACTGTTCACCTCCGCTAACAGCGATGCTCGTACCGGGATGTGTGAACGGATCCTTGGAAAAGAAATGAATGACGCCCGCATCAACTCCAGCGCCGTAGAGGGCTGATGCCGGTCCACGAACGACTTCAATGCGGTCGAGATCAAGCGTGAGGGCGGGAGCGATGCTAAGGATGTTCACGCCCAGTGACGCTACCGCCGCCTGGCGATAGTCTGTCAGCACGTACGTGGCGCCTGAGAACGCGTTATTGAAGCCGCGCAAGACGGTCTCGCAGCGATCGACTCCGGTACACTGCATGTCGACTCCGGCTTTCTTGCGCAGGATGCCGGAGGAGTTGGTCGATATGTCTGTGAGTATTTCTTCCACTCCGACAGTCTCCATCGGCATTGGGAAGTCTTCGCGCTTGACGACTTTGTTACCCACGACCGTAACCTCGCCGCCGACATCGAGAACTGTTCCGGACAGCTGTACGTCCAGGGTCGCAGTCTGGCCGGCTGCGACCGAGACAGGCACGGCCTGCGTCACATATCCGAGCAAACTGAACTCGACCGAATACGTACCGGCTTCCAGGCCCGATATCGTATATGCTCCGGTAATCGGATCTGCCTGCGTTCCTGTCATGGTGCCTGCGATCGTGACGTTGGCAGGAAGCGGTTCGCCATCCGATGCGTCCGTTACCGTCCCCGAGACACCGCCACGCTGAGCGAACGCGGTTTCAACGTCGAGAAGGGTGGCGAATGTAAGAGCGAATGCAATGATCGTCGCAAATTTCATTCTTCTGCCTTCAAGTCTGTTTGCAAGAACTAACCGAAGCGCGTCCGTGGACAGTCTACCCCACTAAAAGCCTGTTCGCTGAAACACGGCAGGGCCCATTCAGGCCAAAAAACGCTGAAATGACCGAGAAAGACTAAATCTAAGAGTCGACGCACTCATTTAACAATAAGGGAAACCCCCACGCGGTGGTTCTCAGTCCAGCCCCACCCTCTCGAAAATTCGGTCTACGTTTCTGAGGTGATACCGCGGGTCGAACGCATCTTCCATTGCGTCCGAGCCGACCCGGCCGCTGACGACTTCGCTCTCCTCTACAATCTCGCGAAACGAACGCTTCTCTGACCACGCTTGCATCGCAAGCGGTTGCACCAGGTCGTAAGCAGCCTCGCGGCTGAGTCCCGTATCGATGAGCTTCAGCAGAAGCCGTTGACTGTTGTAGAGTCCGAAGGTCCGCTCCATATTCTGAAGCATGGCATCCGGGTACACGATGAGGTTCTCGAGGATGCGCGCGAAACGGTCCAGGGCGTAATCAAGGATGGTAGTTGCGTCTGGCAGGATGACCCGTTCTACCGACGAGTGTGAAATGTCTCGCTCGTGCCATAATGCCACATTCTCGTACGCTGACACCATATTTCCGCGCAGCAATCTCGCACAACCCGTGATGTTCTCCGAGCCTACGGGATTCCGCTTGTGCGGCATCGCCGAGGAACCCTTCTGCCCCTTGCCGAACGCCTCCTCAACCTCGCGTACTTCGCTCTTCTGAAGACCGCGAACCTCGACCGCCATCTTCTCGAGCGTGGCTCCAATCAAAGCAAGTACGCCAACGTAATGTGCGTGACGATCCCGCTGTATTATTTGAGTTGAGATGCTTGCCGGTTTCAGACCCAGCCGTTCGCATGTTATGCGTTCGACTTCGATCGGTGTGTGAGCAAACGTGCCCACGGCGCCCGACAGTTTGCCCACCTCAACTTCCTCGGCCGCGGCGAGAAATCGGCGACGGTTTCGCTCCATCTCGGAGTAGTAAAGAGCGAGTTTCAGTCCGAACGTTGTCGGCTCTGCATGAACCCCATGCGTTCGACCCATCATCAGGGTGTGACGGTGTTCGTTCGCCCTTCGCCGCAGCACCTCCAGCAGACGATCGATGCCAGGAAGTAGCATTTCGTTCGCTTTCTTGAGACGTACTCCCCACGCTGTGTCCACCACGTCGGAAGATGTGAGACCGTAGTGGACCCACTTCTTTTC
>JBFIPX010000131.1:0-9191 GCA_041609895.1 Rhodothermales bacterium | reverse complement strand
TGGACGGAGCATGCTCCCAGTCATTCAGTGGACAGCATGTCGACGCCGAGTCTTGCAAAAGCTCATCCGATTGTGCTCCCGACCATTAATGGAGCTGAATTCGATCTCTCGGAGCACGGGCACTCGGTAGTTGTGGTCAATTTCTGGGCAACCTGGTGTGCCCCGTGCCTCGAAGAGATTCCGGAGTTCGTCCGGCTTCAGGACGAGCTTGGCGAACAAGGACTCTCGGCATCTCCGTCGATGATGAGGGTAAAGAAGTCGTTCAACCGTTCGTCGACCGCCTGAAAGTCAACTACCCGATCGCGATGGACGATGGGGGCGTGGCTGCGGCCTACAAGGGGAATCTGGTCATCCCTTCTACATTCGTCATCGATCGAGCGGGATACGTTCGGGCGCGATACATCGGTGCGGTTACCTTCGAAACGCTGATTCCTACGTTGAACGCCCTTCTGGCAGAGACGCCGGTCAACTAACAGATAGCTCCGGACGCGGTCACTCCTGCCTGAGTGTGTTGAGCAGCGTCCCTACGGCCATCGTGCTAGCAAGGATGGGATCGTCTTCCTTGTTAGGCGCCCCGAGGGGGTTGCTGAAGCTACCGTCAGGTCGTTGACCCTCGGCCAGAATCCCCTGCATCCTTCGCTTCCAGTCCCCACCGACATCGAGGGCTGCGTAGACCTCGGATCGCACGAGCAGATGGTAATAAAACATTACATGCTCCCAATCACCGGGAGCCGACGCAGGAATACCCTGAACCGTTTCGAGCGAATCATTCTCGAGCAACCACTGCAAGGCACTCGTCACGCGCTCGTCGGTGTGCAAAATTCCCGCTGCTAGCAGCGCGAGAATGCCGTCACAAGTAGCGGTGGCATAGCTTACGAAATATGTCATTCCATCCGCACTCGTGGATCCGCCCTTATTGGTGCCCAAAGCGGTAGTAGATGCATAGAAACCTCCGTCGTATGGAGGTGCCGGTGAGCCGGGCTCGGCGAGAGGCTGCGGGCGAGACTCGGATGGGTGCTTCTGCAGCATCCGGAGATAGCGACCAGCTGCCTCCAGTACACCTGGTGGTGTAAAACGCGTATCCAGCGCTTCGAGCACACGCCGCGTGTGCGACAAGTCGATGTGCCCGATGACACCCGGCGCAAGACCGGTCTCCCCAAACCCCCAGGATCCAAACGCCCGATGCAATGAGTCTATCCCCCTGGACTCTGAGAACTGCTGTCTGAGCAGATAATCCTGCATTCGGGTCACTAGCAGGGTATCGCTGGCCTTGCCCCACCGGCGCAACACCCGAAGAGCGTATGACGTCGCGTAGTTGGGGTACTCAAGAACGACCACATCGGCCTGCCCGACTGCACCACGCTGGTCGATGGTGCCTCGAATGAAATCGAGGGCTCGCTCTGCTGATGCTTCGAACCGCAGATGAACGGAATCCGGTACCTGCAAAAGATAGAAAGTCGCGAAGGGGGTCCATGCTTGTCCGCCCTTCAGAATACCGTGCGTCTCGCTGTGCCAACCTCCGTCCGCGCTCTGTTGCGACCAGAGGAAAGTGGCGGCGCGACGCAGGACTTCTGCCGGAGCATGGCCATGCGACGCATCGGGAGCCGCGCGGCAGCCACCAAAAAGACTGACGGCCACGCATAGGGTTAGCGCGGCCGTCAGTACTATCGGTACACGACTCTTCAAGGGGCGTTCCGTACCCCTACCCGTTTGCTTCGGCGCGGAGGAATTCGACATCGCGATCCGCAGTCATCGTAAGAATCACAGCAGCCGTGCAAAATACGGGACTTGTTATGCAATGATGCCCACTCCAGCTGCCATTGCCGTTCTGCACCCGAGAGAAGAGTTCATTCATGCGCTCGTACCAGCTTGCCCACTGCTGATCTCCTGTCACGACCAGTGATTCGCTCGTCATCATGTAGCTGAGGAACTCCTCGCCCCCGTTGTTACCAAATCCGGACAGAATTCGATCATCCTGCAGCATCTGTTTCGTGATCTCGTTCTGTTGATAGGACTCGTAGACCTTGGCGGCTTTGTCCCGATCGTAGCCCGCCTTCTGAAGGTTGTCGAGGGTAATCTCAGCATCCTCTTCGAGCAAACCGTCGTCCTTCGCCTTATTGATCTGGTCGAGGGCTTCTTTTGCTTCAGGTGCAGTGGCGCGCTGGTTGCTTGCAATCGAGTAAAGGGAGATACCTGCGGCCGCTTCGGTTCGCACCTCACCGGATGCCGTATCTACGTTTTTGCGCTGGTACTCTCGCGAGCGGTCCAGCATCTCTTCGTCTACCTTTCGACCGGCCTTGGCCGCTGCCTCGAGAGCCGAATTCGCCGCCGCCGACTGCAGTACAGGGGCCCATCCGGCCTGATTCCAGCTTCCATCCCGCTGCTGCGACATTTCCAGCTTCTTGACGCACTTGTCGAGGGCGGCCTCAACGCGGCCCTTCAAGCGTGCGTCATTCTCGATGGTCGGAAGTGCTCGCGCAAGGAACTGAGCTACCATCGACACATCAATATTCTGACCCAGCTTTGCCTGGGGCTGTGTGCCGGCAGTTGCCGTCAACTGGCCCGTGTTGGAGTCGCTGGACTCGACCAACCCAAGCAGATAATCGAGCGCTCTGCGAACATTTACATGATGCGGCCCCGACGTCAGCGTGCTGCCCGACCGCATCAGCGCCATCGCTGCAAAGGCTGTAGTTGCCGGATCGATCTGGACGGCGCGGGGATCGCGGATGTGTTGCGCGCTGTGCTGCCCGGAGCCCCACCCACCGTTCTCGAACTGAGCATCGGCCAGCCAATCCAACCCACGAACTACGTAGTTGGGAAGCGGCTTGATCTCGTCACCGGACTCGGGGACCGCAGGGCCACCCTCTCCGTCATCAGCTATTCGCGTACCCGCGCCGAGCGTCAACAATCCCAGCAACATGAGACCGAACCAATGCGCCGGCCTCACACGTTTTCTTGATTTCATGGTCCATCCTCAGGTGATGTAAGAAGAATATCAGGATGTGACCTCCGATGATTAACGGCGACTCAATGATCGATTTGCAGCGATTCGATGATTGCGATCGCTGATTCGTGCAGCCGCCGCTGCAGATGTGTGGTGTGCGCGATACTAACGGGAGGGGCAAGGGGATTATTGTACACTCCCGCTCAACTTCCATCGGCGCTGCGCAGAGCCCGCCGAATGTATGTGCGTGCCCCTCTCTCATCTGTGCCTCAGTCAGAAACCTCAGTTGAGAAGCGCCGACTGCTTTAGATCAGAGACGAACTGATCGACGAGTCCCGCTCCTGCATCGAGAATCTGCCCTGTTTCGTTTCTGCTTACCAGCCCAACCAGACCACTCTCCCACGTAACTGCCATCATTTTTATTCCTTTGTCGACCCGCACCATCTGTACAAAGGACGCCTCTATTGAAAAGGGGATCAGGTTGTCCCCGACACCCATCGCATTGACGTGGACATAAAGATGCGGGTCGCGGGTCGGATCAGGAACGACCACGGGCGTAATTCCCACGAGCTCGCGTAACCGTTGGACAAGGCGTCTACGCCATTCCGCGTTAACTAGTCCGTCGAATCCTTCCGGTAGATTGGACTCGATGTCAATCACCAAGCCGAAGTTGTCGTGTCCCGACAGGCTCCGGATCTCGTCTTCCAGATCCATCTGGGCCGACGATGTCTGGACGGCGAGCGTGATAGAACCTAGCAAAGACAAAGCGAGAATCTTCGAAAGAAACGGATGTGAGAGCATTCTACGGGCCCGGAATTTACTCCTTTCAAACATGATGCGAGATCAGGATCGCTGGTAAACGGAGACACGCCAAACGAGACTCTCCCTGTGAAACACACGACCGAAGCCGCGGTCCGACAGCAGCTCCTCCACGCGCTGCGGTGAATGCAGGAAAGCCCGAAATGAGGCTCGACGAATCTTCTGCACAAAGTTGATCAACGAGAATGCGATGCGCGTCCACCACTCCAACCGCGGAAACACAACACCGAACATCTGGTCCGCCTTTTCGGACGATGTTATGACGAGGGCATCAACATCGTCATAGCAGCAAATCACTCGATCGAGCGTCACGATGTCCGATGATTCGAGTTGCGGCGCGACCTCGACGAAGTCGCCATAGTGATAAGCGGCCCGAGGCAAGTAACCTCTTGCCTTGGCCTCCTCCCGCGCTCGCGTCTGATATTCCGAGGAAGCATCCACGTTTGTCACTGAAAGCACTCCGCGTGCGGCGAGTTCGTGCTGTATCTCGCCGACTCCTCCGCCTATGTCGAGAAGTGTCTTTCCATCTACGCCTCTTTCGGCAAGGGCGTCAACGAGCCAGCGCGTCGTTCTCTTGGGACCACTCCGTCTGAATTTTCTCAGTTGTCGCTTGGCGACAGCGGCGCCAAACTCTTCCTCAACACCCTGGCACTGGCAGCACGACATTTGAGTGACGAAAGAAGACTATTGAACTGCCCGATTGATAAATCGACCATGCAAAGGCCAAAGATCTTACGCCGCAGGGCGCTGCGGGATGCATCGCCGTAGCAATCGACAATGATGCCTGGTGATCTCTGTCTCCGGTCGCACCTGTCGGGGCTTGCACCAGTGCGGAAGAAACTCTTACTTCACTCGACTACTGCGACTTTTGAGTAGGCGAAGCCCCGACGCGAGCGCATAGGGCCGCAATTGTCTTGTCGATACCGCGAAAGACCTCCACTGTCAGCTTTTTCACCCCGCAATCAGACTCAGCCGCCATGATCCGACTTCAACAAATTATCTGCGTCATCGTAGTAGTAGGTGCAGCCGTCGCTTTCCCCCGCATTAGCGCTGCGCAGGATAATGCGAAGTCAGCGCCGGTAGCCTTCGAATCGACCGGGCCTGTCTGCGTGCTGCCATTCGAGCCAGTGGACCGCAATCTCCGCCTCTTGCCAAACCCGAATGTCGCCAAGACAGCCGCCGCTGCATCGACGATTTCTGTGACCTACATCGACGACGACCTGGCCGACCCGTGGCCGCAGGCAGCGAAGGATGCGTTTGACTTTGCGAAGGGGATCTGGGAGCAGACGGTCACGTCATCGGTCACTATCGAAGTGGAGGCACACTGGGCCGACCTTGGGGGTTGTACGGGGGCGCCCATCAGCCTGGGAAGTGCCGGCGCCAAACGGAGGTGGCGCGGAGGTTCGCTCCCCGTCGCGGACACGTGGTACGTTGATGCACTGGCGGACGCACTTGCCGGCGCGGATATCTGCGGCCTGGTCAATCCCCCCTGTACTGGTGATCCCGATATCGTCGCCAACTTCAACAAGGAGTGCGATGACCCGGGTGCGTCGGTGACCTGGTACTTCGGGACGGACGGCAACACGCCATCGGGCGAGACTGATTTCGTTAGCGTCATCCTGCATGAAATCGGGCACGGCCTCGGGTTCTCGGGTGCGGGCAACGTGACGGGTGGCAGCGGTACCATTCGCACGGGCAACCCTGCGGACCCAACGATCTACGATCGCTCGACTGAGGACGGAAAGGGTAACAATCTGTTTTCGGCGTTTACCGACCCAAGCATAGGACTTGCCGCAGCGCTTGAGGGCGACTCGAGCGGAGTTTTCTTCAACGCGACGAACGCGAATGCCGCGAATGGCGGGTCACCGCCCACACTGTATTCTCCCAGCACATGGGAAGGAGGGTCCAGTTATTCTCACCTGAATGAGTCAACGTATAACGGCGGCACCCAGGCTCTAATGACTCCGGCGCTAGCATCCATGGAGGCTGTCCACGTAGTCGGCAGCATTACGTGCGGCATGTTCGAGGACATGGGTTGGACGATTGCGGCAGCGAACTGTGACATCGCCTTGCCCGTCGAACTTGCCTCCTTCGCGGCATACGTAGAGGATGGTGATGTCTTGCTGAGGTGGGAGACGCTTTCCGAGAGCAACAATGCTGGCTTCGACATTCAGGTTGCCACAGATCGCGACGACTTCGAGTATGTCGGCTTCGTCGCAGGATCGGGGTCAAGCACCAGCCAGAAGACCTATGAATTCAGGCTGACCGATGCATCGCCGGGCGCACATCGATTCCGACTTGCCCAACGCGACTTCGACGGCAGCGTCCAAATCCTCGGAGAGGTCGACGTCTTCGTTGAACTGGCGAACTCGCATGAGCTGACGGCGGCATATCCGAATCCGTTCAACCCGCAAACAACCTTCTATCTCACCGCTCGAGAGGCACAGCACGCGCGCGTCGAAATCTACGATGCAGGCGGCCGGTTGACGGCGGTCTTGTTCGACGGTTTGCTTGAGGAAAGCAATCGCCAGCGCATTACTGTCGACGGGTCCGATTGGCCTAGTGGCGTCTATTTCTATAGAGTAACGGGCGAGCACTTTACTGCCACCGACAAACTCGTCTTGCTCAAGTAAACCGCGGTCTGGATCATAACGGCGGCCTCTGAAATCTGAACTGACCACTGCGTGGTACCGCCATTCAAGTCGACCACCTACCTTACGGCGGTGAGCGAGGCTCAACACGATAACGAAAAAGCGATCCTGCACGCGTGGGAGGCCAACGCAGAACCATGGATTTCGGCGGTGCGATCGTCGGCCATCGGCACGCGCGTTCGCGCGACCGACGCCGCCATTCTGGACGCGATACGGGCACTCCTGCCGTCCACCGTCCTGGACGTCGGATGTGGGGAGGGTTGGCTCACGCGAACACTGGCCGATGAGGGCATCGAAGCCGTTGGTGTGGATGCTGTGGAGACACTCGTCGTGGCAGCACGAGCAGCCGGTGCCGGAGAGTACCTCTGCCTGTCGTACGACGAGATAGCTGAAGGGAAACTGAAACGGGAATTCGACGCGATCGTCTGCAACTTCTCGCTGTTGGGCGACGAGTCCGTCGAGCACATTATCGGCTCGTTTCCGCGACTGCTTCGTCCTTCCGGAGCACTCCTAATTCAAACGTTGCATCCGGAGTCGACCGGAGACGTGCTCCCCACGGATTCTGGGTGGCGCGAGGGTAGCTGGAGCGGTTGTGGACCCGGTTTTTCGGACCCTGCGCCCTGGTTCTTCCGCACCACCAGCGACTGGCTCGCCCTGCTACAGGGGCATGGTTTCTACCAGGTGGAAATGATTGAACCGTTTGATCCAGCAACGGGTACTCCCGCATCCCTTATTCTAGTCGGCCGCGCAGGCTGAGCACGTTCCGCGGACCGGAATCATTTTCGCTGCCGTGTTTTTGACTATTCGGAGCATGCTCCCACCGAAGTCGGGGCATCACATAGCGTGCTCCCGGCAGAGCATTCGTGTAACGCGCTCCCAGCGTCAATTCAGGCCGCTCTACCAAACCGTGAAGCCGGGCGAGACGAAGTTTGGAGGCAGGTAAGTCGCGAAGAACGGACCATAGGCGATCACGATCAGAACCACAGCCACGACGGACCAAAAGACGAGACGATCAAGCCGTGGCTCCCAACCTGTCTTGGCGGGCGGCTTCAGCGTTTCCGACCACGGAATATCGGACGGCCCTTCTCCCTTCCGGCCCGCCACGACGGTCCACGCGATCACGATGAAGAAGACCAGGATACCGATAAACATCAGCGTACCACCGATTCCAGTGAGCGCACCACCCAGATCCCATGCCTCACTGGTGTAGGTAGCCTGGGCGCGGTAGATGCGCCTGGGCATCCCTTCCAACCCGGCAGAGATCATTCCCCGAGCGAAAATCAAGACACCGACCGTGTAGAGCCACGACGAAGCAACAGCCCAACCCTTTCCGACAAGCCGACGACCGGTGAGATACGGGATCATCCAGTAGGCCACGCCCATCAGCGTCAATGCGACGGCACTACCGACCGTCATGTGGAAATGTCCCGGTATCCACGTGGTGTTGTGTACCACCTGATTCATCGTGAAGCTCGCGTTGATCAAGCCGGTGATTCCACCGAAAATGAACGTGATCATTGCCAGCAGCTGCGCGACCACCGATGGGTCTCCCCACGGCAGCTTCCGAATCCATCCGAGCAGACCGGTTCCGCCGCGGTGCCGACCACCGATCTCCAGCGACGCCATGACCGAGAAGGCCGTTGCCAAACTCGGGAAGAAAACCCCGAAGGTCAGCACAGCGTGAATCGCCTTCATCGCAGTTGATATGCCGGGGTCAGTGTATTGATGGTGAAATCCTGTGGGTATCGAAAGCAGAAGGAATAGGACGAAGACAAATCGCGTCAAGGAGTCGCTTACCATCTTCCCCTCTACTTGCCGCGGGATAAGAGCATACCACGACACGTACGCGGGCAACAGCCACGCGTACACGATGGCGTGCCCTGTGAACCAGAAGAGCGTTCTTCCGAGCAGCGGGTCCATCTTGGGCAGCCATCCGATGGACCACGGAATTAGAAACCCGAGGAAGAGTACAGCGATCGGCAGCGAAGCAAGCCCCCACATCACATAGGATATCACCGAGATATGCGCGAGCAGCGGCACCCGCTCACCCGGATTCTCCTTTCGCCAGCGATTCCAGATCACGAGCATGTTCGCCAGTGCCAGCCAAGTGCTCACAACTACGAGCACCAGACCAAAGTAGTATGTCCAGTGTGCCTGCAGAGGCGCATACGACGTGTAAAGCACGCTAGCCTGATTCGTCGCCACAGCATAGATGACCAGCACGTTCCCGAGTGCGAGAAGTACGAAGGACGTCCATAGCATCCAGCTGACAAGCTTCTGCGACAGCGCCCGAGCCGTCATTAGCGGCAAAAACCCGTTGGAAAACGAGAACGTGAAAATGAGCGCGTTGGCGACACCATGCGCCGTTAGCCCCTGGTAGTAGGATTTCAGCGCCGGGAAATAGGCAAGTATGTCGATGTTGGCATACGAAAGTGCCTGCGCCAGCCCGTGGAAGATTCCTGCCGTTAGAGCCAGATATCCGACATAGATCGCCCACCGGATCGGCCTGCGCTGATTTTCGGGAAGTCGGTACCCCGCCGTCTCAAAAACGATTGGTTGATACATGCTCACTCGACGATGACTTTTCCGTACATGGTGTGATGGCCGACGCCACAATACTCGTGGCAGATGATCAGATGTTCGCCTGGCTCCTTGAAAGTGTAGGTGTTCCGGGATATCTGCCCGGGTACAAGCATCATGTTTAAGCGTGTGCCCTCTACATGCAGCCCGTGGAGAACGTCGTTGGAAGTAGCCACAAAGGTCACTTCGGCGCCAGC
>JBFIPX010000130.1:0-9212 GCA_041609895.1 Rhodothermales bacterium | reverse complement strand
GCCCCAAGGCGCTCGACGCCGTCGATCACATCGATTTCGATGTCGAGCATCAGGAAGTCATCCTTCATTTGATTGAAGTGATCGGAGAACTGGGCCGAAGTCCCGTCCCGAAATGACGCCCACCCAACGCCGTACGCGTCGAAGAGAGCTGTTGGCACTCCGATTACCGCGGTCTCGGTGCCGGCGTCGCCATTCGGAATTGCGGTATCCGAAGGAGCCGCCCCGGCTCGCGTGGAATGCTCGGGCACCTTGTGGTTTTCGATGGCTTCTACCGCCTGGCCGGCCGTGGTCTGTGAGACCAGTAGCGTACAGAGGATGGCGGTGGCAAGGGCTTGTCCGCGTAAGATTAGCATTTCACTACGCGTATGGATGGTGGTGGGTTTGCGTTGAAGCAGCGCTTGCGCGCACAAGGGAGTTATCGGTGATCACTGGGATTTTACTAAAACGACGAATTGCAAAAGGAACGTATTCGGTGACCCGCACGTTGTCGAGCGAGCCATTTTCCTAACACCCATTTACAATCATGTCAGAGTTGGGCTTCCAAGAGAGACTGGAACATCGTATCGGGCAGGCGTCAGAAGGGTCTTTTTCGGTATGCCGTGCTGCTTTTAGAGGGATGGCAGCGGTTCTGGTCGCGGCAATGCTGTCTTCGGCATGCAGAGCGCAGAATCAGCAGACGGTCACGCCCGTCAACCCCTCAGGGGTAGTCGTCCAGAAGATCGATTCGCTGATGCAGCTGCGGCAGTTCGACGAGGCTATACGGTATCTCACCGCAATGGCTGCTGCCAATCCGAACATGCGCCTGCTGCATCTCAATCTCGGATATGCGTACGGGAATAAGGGAGATCACGAGGCGGCGATCTCAAACTTCAGAAAGGAGCTTGAGCGCGATCCGAATTCATGGCAGGCGGTCAGCCTGCTGGGGCAAGCGTACGAGAACAAAGGCGATCTAGAGCAGGCTCGGGAGTACTTCGGTGCATGGCGGGAGATGCAACCCGAGCGTTGGGAGGCACACTACCACGAAGGCAAGGCCTGCCTCGAGCTTGGATACACGGAGTGTGCGAAGGAGGCTTTTGAAGCCGGTCTCGCTTTGAATCCGCAGAGCGATGACCTGCTCGTCGGCAGGGGCAGAGTTCAGATGATAGAGGACGACCTGATCGGGGCTCGCAAAACTTTCAGCCAGGCATTTATGATGAATGCCTCGAACGCCGACGCCAACTACAACCTCGGCCAGGTGCTTATCCGGCTCGGGGAGGTAGAACAGGGCAAACGCGTGCTTGAGCAGTTTCGCGAGCTATCTGAGCAGGAGGACGAACTCGATTACTTGCGACAGTCACGCGATGTTGCTGGCGCCGGTGCTGAGAACACATTCGCGGTTGGAGAGGCGCTCCTGAATCAGGGCAAGTACGATGAGGCCATGCAGGAGTACCGTAATGCCGTTGCCGTGGACTCGACGTTTTGGCCGGCGCACCATCGCCTGGCCTTCGTGATGACACGAAAGGGTCAATATGATGAAGCGCTGGAATCTCTTCACAGGGCGCAACGTCTTGCACCTGAAATCTTCAATGTGCGATTCGACCTTGCAAAAAACTACGCCCTGTTGCGTCAGGGAGAGGAGGCGAGACAGTGGCTGGAAAGTGCGCAGCAGGTTCGTCCGCTCAATGCCGGCGAGTCTCGCTTCATCGCAGAACTGTTCGTTCGCACCGGCATCTCGGAGTACGGGCTGCAGGTTCTGTCCGGATGGCTCGAGGAAAACCCTGACGATCATGAGAGTCACTTTGTCATGGGGTTGCTCCGGCATCTTACGGGCGACGTTGCGGGCGCCGGCGGCTACTACACACGTGCTATTCTCCTATCTCCCGCGACACAGCATTATCGGGTCGTGCACTCCATGGCCCTGGCCGCACTTGGAAAGAAGAATGCTGCGGAGGATGCCTTGAAAGTAATTCCCGAAGACGCGCTGCGTCGCAATTTCGCGAAGTACCGGAGTCTTGCTGGCGCCGATGCACTCTCTCAGATTGCCAGCGAGTCGCTGGGGATCGTCCTCTTAGGGTCTTCGTGACTGCGCAGTAGCAGGAGCTTGTTCATGTCATTGAGACTGATGGTAGTGGTGCTTCTGTCGGCCGGCTGCCGACCACACGCAGATTCCGGCACTTCGGACACAGCCTCGGTTTCGGCGGGGCAGGCACAGGCACCAAACCTTGTCGCAGCCGAAACGGACTGGTTTCGAGAGGTGCAGGATGATCGAGGAATCGATTTCGTGCATCGCCACGGGGGCACGGGCAATAAGTATTTCATGGAAACCATGGGTTCGGGCGCCGGCCTTTTCGACTTCGACAATGACGGGTGGCTCGATGCTTATTTGGTACAGAGCGGTCCCGTTCCGACGTCGACGACGGAGGATCGCGGAATTGCCGTGAAGCTGGGTGCGGGCAACCGTCTATACCGCAACGTCGGAGGCGGACGTTTTGAGGACGTCACTGAGTCCTCGGGAGCCGGCGATGCCAACTACGGGATGGGCGTGGCCTTCGGTGACTACGACAACGACGGATACGTGGACATATACATCACCAACTTCGGCCCCGACAAGCTGTACCGGAATAATGGCGACGGCACCTTTACGGATGTGACCAAGTCTTCAGAACTCGGCGACACACGCTGGGGTGCCGGCGCCGCTTTCGCGGACTATGACCTGGATGGCGACCTGGATCTCTACGTTGTCAACTACATCACCTATTCGATCAGTCGCAATATCCGTTGCGGCCCTCCCGACATACTCGCCTATTGCCACCCCGACGTCTATCCGGGTAGCCCGGACATCTTGTATCGCAATGATGGCGGCACCTTTACCGACGTGTCGCGGTCTGCGGGCGTCCACGTCGACGACCCTGACGAGAGCAAGGGGCTCGGCGTCGTGTGGTTCTAATACTACAAGGATGGCGACAATGACTTATATGTAACGAACGACTCCACCCCCAACTTTCTCTACCGTAACAACGGTGACGGGAGCTTCACCAACATCGCGCTCGAGGCCGGAGTGGCCTACAACCGGTTCGGCAAGACCGAGGCCGGCATGGGAATAGACTTTGGCGACTACGACTGGAACGGGCACGCCGACCTGTTCATGACGCATCTCGACGAGGAGACTAACACCCTGTATCACAATTTGGGCGACGGACTTTTCCAGGACTACTCATCACAATCACGGCTGGGACCGGCCAGCCTCAAGAACGTCGGGTTCGGCACCGGCATGTTTGATTTTGATGGAGACGGCTGGCTCGACATATTCGTAGCCAACGGACACATCATCGAGGCAATTGAACGAATTCGGCCGGGCGGCGGTGTCACGTACGCACAACAAAATCAGCTCTTCCGGAATGAGAGTGGGCGGGCGTTCCGTGACATCTCCTCAGCTGCGGGCTCACATTTTCAGAAGGCGCGAGTCGGACGTGGCGCTGCCTTCGGAGACATCGACAATGACGGGGATACAGACATCCTGATCTCAAACAGCAACCAGGGGGCTGTACTTCTCGAGAACGTGATCGGCGGTTCGAATCCGTGGATAGGATTCAGGCTGCTTGGTACGCGGTCAAATCGAGAGGCATTAGGGACCCGTGTGTGGCTGGCTGCCCGCGGTGCGAGCCAGTGGCGAGAGGTGCACGGAGGAGGCAGTTATCTTTCGCAGAGTGATCGCAGGATTCTGTTTGGAACTCCGAGCGGGGCCGGCCCTGACAGCGTCGTTGTTCAGTGGCCGGGTGGGGTTCGCCAGAAACTCGAAGGAGACCTTGCCACCGGCGCGTACCACACGATCATCGAACCACAATGATTGCGGTGGCAGCTTCGTTGCGGATACCCTGATTCTTGTGGTGCTCTAGGACCCGGGCCGCAATGACGCTGCGAAGTTGGCCGGAGTAACATACCTCGTGTGATACCGGGTCCAATCCTCAGGGTGTCTGTTATAGACGGCGTTGTCCGGTAGTCGCAGCCAGGGGTTCTCGTATTCACTCACGGCGTGTTCCGGCAGCGGGAGCACAGTTTTCGAGAAAGTGGTGTTATAATCCCCATCTTTCACCCATCCGTCTCCGACAAGGACGAAGTCGCGTTTCCAGCCGTCCTTCACAGGGGGGAGGGCCTCAAACGCGAGGACCATCTCGTCGCCCGCATTCATAATGACGTATCGATCGTCTACTCCTGCAATGAGATCGGCTACGTCCCCAAATCGCGTATGGAAGCCGACGAGATCACGCCATTGCTGCGCAGTCGCGGCCAGCGAATCGTACACAGGCGTTTCTGGTGTAGATCGACTTGCGCTTTGGACGAGAGAGAACCCGCGGTAGCGGAGTTCGGCGGAGAGAAGGGGCACGTCCGTGACTGCCGCGACTTCGACGTCAGCCTTCTCCGCCCATGCCACCGCATCCCAGTAGATTTCGAGATTCGTGACGAGTCGCATCCGTTTCGAGGGGAATTGCTCGAGCATTCCGGTTAGGTCGACCAGCATCGTCTTCGCCTTTCCGGCCGGGAAGCCGAGATCCTGCCGGACAGTCACCCACGAGCCGTCCTCGCGGAGAGCTTCCAACCTGACGCCTTGAGGTCGTGGGTGAGCCCCCTGTCCGAGCGCGACGTTGATGGACGAATCGGTCGGTCGTATCCATCCTGACGCAATCAACCAGAGGGGTGTCCCGAGCGGGCTACCGGCGAGGTCGACCTCGAGATAGTGCTCCTTCGTGAGCCCTTGGTGTGAGTACAGATCGAATGAATGAGCATATTGGTCGTCTACTTCGGCCAAGGTCCCGGTTACCTCCTGGCCAGTCTGATCCCATGCAGGCACGGGATGCAGCGCGCCCGTGACGTGTACGGCGAGTTCATTTGGCGGGAAGACGAACACCTCGTTTACGAACATCTCCGTGCCGACAGGATGATCGACGACCTTGAGAGAAACGTGGTCAAAGAAGTGCGTCTCCCACAGTTCCGCTGTGATACGAATGTCGTAGACATCATCTCGCGGGACGAGTTCACTGCCGTCAATCTTGACCCAATCCTCGGTTGTCGCGACCCCTGCCGTTTCTACCGCGTTGATCCGAAGTCCAAGCGGAGAGCGCCACAGAAAGTCCGTCACGAATCGCATTCTCGAACCATCGAAGGTGAACAGCCAGGGGCATGAGCCCTTCAGGGACTGCGTGGCGATCAGAGCCTGGTCAGATGCGAGGTCGAACTCTGCCTGCGACGTCCCGTTTGGCCAGATGATGCGCGCGACGTCGACAACTTGGCGATCGCCGAGTCCGAAGTGGACAAGTGGACTCGAGATGAGACGTTTTTGATAGAGGAGATCCGTTCGAAGTTCGATCTCCCCACCGAGTCCGAACGAGTTGATCCGGCGATCCCCCACGGCGTCCGCCGCCTTCGGCAAGATGCTGCGAGAGAGGTAAGACTTCCCGGGCCGACTGACGAGGTGAAGGGCCTCGGCGTTCTCGTCCAACGCGACGAGTCCGAGGTTTCCGCTGGCGTTGAGGTCCGCCTCATCGTAGATGCGTATGCTCTCGAATCTGCGATACGGGAAGAGCTCGTCATCGTCACCACGTAACCAGACTTCACTTTGACTCGCTGTCGTCACGACGAGGTCTTGCGCACCATTGTTGTCAAGGTCCGTCGTAGACACCCTCGCGAATCCGGACGAATCGACAGGATCCCTTATGGTTGCGATCCGAGTAACGTCTCCGCTTCCGTCGACATTGAATGGTAGGTAGGCAACTTGTCCATTCTGCGTCAGCACGATCAGGTCGAATAGCCCATCGTTGTCAAAATCCGAAACGTGGATGGCTACGACTCGTTCGGAGTAGTCAAGCGAGCGGTGCCCGAAAGATCCCGAGCGCTCGTTGGTGTAGAGGTGTAGCGCCCCGCTCGCATCCAGCAGCGTCGCGTCGGGATCTCCGTCGTCGTCCATGTCGGCCCATAACAGGTCGACGATGCCACGTGTTTGCTCGAAGATCGGCTGTGTAGAGAAACTCCCGTCGCCGTTATTGCGGAGCAGCAGGTTGGAGCCAGTCTTGGTCGCCGCGACGAGGTCGACGTCTCCTTCGAGGTCGATGTCTAACGCCCAAATGCCGGAGTAGGCTGCGGCGGTTACGTCGCTGCCAAGGCCGAGCGTACCGGTCTTGTTTGCGTAGCTTCCGTCACTTTCTTGCCGATAGAGTATGAATCCGGCTGAACCGGCTGCCGCGATGTCCATCCGGAAGTCGTAGTCATAGTCGAGGAATGCTACGGGGTGCCGGAGGATAGAGGTTGCGCCACTTCGGGCAGGAAAGTCCAGAGTGATGTTGGGGTCGACCCGAATTGTGGTCTTGTCGATCGCCACGGCGGCCAGTGGTCCTTCTGCACTTTGGAACACCGTCCCGAGCCAATCCCACCGAGTATCGGGTGGAAGAAGCGGCTTCACTTCGTACACGAGGGCGGTATCAGCGGGAGACGGTTTACCTGACGGGGAGGGCAGCCGCATGAAGCGCGTCATCACGAGTGACGGATCGAGGATGTCGGTCTGCAGTGTAGCGATGCTGGCGCGATGGGCGTCGACGGCTTTCATCAGATTCCCCGCGCGGATTATCGCGCTGCGGACGGCGTCGACGCTGCGGTCGTCTATGTGTCGGTTCAGGGATAGGATCTGTTGACGGGCTTGCTCGGGCCAATCGGAAGTGATCAGAATCAGCCTGCCGCCGAGAGAATCGGCGAGTTGCCACGCTTCGGTATCCACCGCGAGATGGAGGCGTTGGAGGATGGCCGCCGTGTTTGTTGGATATAGACGCAAGATGCGGTCGAAGAGAAGTACGGGATCCGCGTCGCGCGTGGTTGGTGTCTCAGCTCGGTCTGTCGTGCGAGCGATTTCGGCAAGGAGATACATAGCCCGGATGTTAGCGGAGTCTGCTTGTATCGCCTGCGTTAGATAGCTGGCTGCCAGGTCGTCGCGTTGGCGTTGGTGTTCGATCAAACCCGAGAGCAGCAGAATGTCGCCGCTCTTCGGTGCCGACTGCCGGGCCTTGGCTGCGTGAGACGCAGCTGGGTCGAGGTCGCCTCTTCGCAAAGCCAGGAGCGCCATGTTGTACCAGATAGACGGCTCAGCCGGTGCAAGGGCAGCCGCTGCGTCGAGGCGCTCGAAGGCTCCCGGCTCACTGCCCGTCTGGATGCGTGCTGCCGCGCCGTAAAAGTTGAGGACGACCTCTCTGTACTCTGGCGTATCGGTTTCAGGAAGACGCGCCTTGCCGCCGCACGCTGCGAGCATGGCTGCGGACAGTGCCAGGACGGAAAGCAAGGCCGACGCGTTTAGGTGACGTGTAGCGTTACTGGACTCGAAGATCTTCATTCGCGTCGATCAAACGGTTGCTCGGCACAAGGGAATTAAGAGGTGCGGACAAGACCAATCTACGATGCGTTTCGGGCCAAAATCCGTCTTGGTCCCGCCGTGGCCTGTACTTACCGAGACAAATCATGTTTGACATTGCACACGAAAACCCGCTTTTTGTAGGCGCATCTCTTCATTTTCGCTTCAAAAACGGCTCTTCTGATGAAAACCTCACCTCTTCGTGCGCCCTTCGGGGCGGCGATCGTCATCGTTGTGGCAATTTTCGCGGGTGCCTGCGACCAGGCAAGCCCTGTGGATGAATCGACGGCACCGTTCGAGCCTGTCATCATCGACGTCGATCCTCTAAAGAACGTGGGCAAGGCGGCGAAAGCCGGCGATGCCATACCCGGCCAGTACATCGTGGTGTTTGGTGATCATGTCGCGGACCCTGGGCGTGAGGCGGCCGGATTGGTAGACTCTCATGGTGGCGAACTGTTGTACACCTACGAGCATGCCCTGAGAGGATTTGCCGCGAGGCTGTCCGAGGCCGCGGCGGCCGCACTGGACAGGAATCCCAACGTCGTGTCGATCTCGCCGGACGGCATCGTAGAGAAGACAATATCGGGCACGCAGTCGAATCCCCCGAGTTGGGGGCTTGACCGCGTCGACCAGGTCAACCTCCCTCTCGATGACGTCTACGCCTATGAAGAGGACGGGGCGGGAGTCTGGGCGTACGTTCTCGACACCGGAATCAATTTTGACCATCAGGAATTCGGTGCGCCTAGTGGCTCGCCGCGAGCTTTTCTTGGCTTCGATGGCATCGGCGACGGTCAGAACGGCTGGGACTGCGACGGCCATGGTACGCATGTGTCAGGGACGATTGGTGGCGAGACATATGGTATTGCAAAGCAGGTGCAGCTTGTCGCCGTTCGCGTTCTGAATTGCCAGGGAAGCGGTTCATGGTCGACGGTAATCGCAGGAGTGGACTACGTGACAAACCAGAAGCAGAATGTGCTTCCTGCCGATCCTGCCGTTGCGAATATGAGCCTTGGCGGCGGCTTCTACAGCCCGCTCAATTCGGCAGTCCAGAACTCGGTCGCGGCCGGAGTCACCTATGCGGTTTCGGCGGGCAATGACTATGGAACCGACGCTTGCACGAAATCGCCGGCGAGTGCGGCCGATGCAATTACCGTCGCATCGACTACGTCGTCCGACAGCAGGTCCGGATTTTCGAACATCGGTTCATGCGTCGATATCTTCGCCCCGGGGTCCTCGATCACTTCAGCCTGGTACAACTCGCCGACCGCCACGAACACGATATCAGGTACATCGATGGCATCGCCGCACGTTGCGGGTGTTGCCGCCATCTACCTGTCCGCCAACCCGGGTGCATCTCCGGCGAACGTGACGAGCGTCATTCTCGACGCGGCGACATTCGGAGTCGTCACGAGCCCGGGCTCCGGTTCGCCGAACCTGCTGCTCTACTCGCTGGTGCTCGGTGGGTCGCCCCCGCCTCCGCCACCGCCCCAACCGGACTTGGAAATCCAGGTGGATGCGATATCTGGCATCACGGTGACCGGCAAGAAGCGCAGGAAGGGCAACGTGACGGTGACCGTGAAAGATGTTGATGGCAACCCCGTAGCCAACGTGACTGTCGACGGGACATGGACAGTTGACGGCTCGACTACGGAGCAGGACACGGGCGTTACGGACGGAGCTGGTAACGTTGACCTTTCATCATCCAACTACACGGGGAATCCGGTCTTTGGATTCTGCGTGACCGGATTGTCTGGTGCGGGGATGACGGACCTGACCCCCTACCCGGCATGTTCACCTTACGGCGACGGCGGGGGAGATCCTCCACCGAGCGGACCGCCGACGT
>JBFIPX010000129.1:0-9265 GCA_041609895.1 Rhodothermales bacterium | reverse complement strand
CTTCAGGGAGAATGCGCCCGAGACGCCGGCACGAAAGAGGAATCCGTCATCAGTCTCGGTAGACTCGAACCGGTCACCCTCTATGTCCAGCCCCTTGATCTCGATCGTCGACCGAACGTATTCGGCCCCAACGGCCGGTATGAGAGAGAACTTCTGGCTTACCGGGAAACCGCGGAACAGCTGGGTTCCGGCCGTCCACGTCCGACCGCTCATGTCGAATTCAAAGTCGTCGAGGACGTCGAATGCATCTCCACCGAACGAGTGAAACGCGAGCGTCGAACCCACCCGAACGGACAACGGCATGTTGTCGTTCTGCCTCAGCGGATAGACGGCAAGGTAGGGGACATAGGACGTTGAGTTCACTTCCAGGTCTTCCTCGTCTTCCGACCATCGAGACACGCCAAAGCCCGCTTCTACAATCCCGCGGTGCACGTAACCGATCGAGCCACCAAAGGTGTTTGTCCCCTCATATGAGAGAAAGTCACCATTGACGCCCAGACCACTGTTGATAAATACACCCTGCCCCAGAGCCGTGGTTGAAACCGTCAGCACGGCTAGCGTGGCTGCCAAAACAGGGGTGCGCATTGATGTTAACCTCAGTCAATGATTTCAAATTTCGGTCGCCAGTGAATGTTGTTCGGGCGCGACCGAATCCCGAAAACGACCGCATATACGTTCGATGAGACAACTTGTAACAGGTCTGCGAATGTGAAATTGACATGAAGGGAGGCGTGGGCATTCTCAGTTCCGTCGTTTCAAAATCGATGGATGAAACGCGGACGCCGTAGGTCGTGATGAAACGGTCGGGCAATGTTGCAAATACTCCGCTCTTGATTGAAATTCGATTTTCACACCACCATTGAGGTACATCGTAATGTCTTTGAATTACCCAAGCCGGTTGACCGGGCTTCCGGTCGTTGCGGCTATCGCGCTGTTTGCATCTGCCTGTGCGCCCCCGCCGGCCTCGCTGTCGGAGGCGGACCTTGCCACGATCCGGGCTGCGGGAGATGAGTTCGAAGAGGCGGGGGCCAACAACGACTGGGCAGCCGTCACTGCCCTTTACACCGAAGATGCTGTCTTGATGCCGCCCAATGCTACTTCCGTCACTGGACACGCCGCGATAGAAGAGGTGTTTGGCCAGTTTCCGACACTGACGTCCTTCGAGCTTACTATCGACGACATTCAGGGATCAGGGGACGTGGCGATAGTCCGCGGGTCCTACGCGTTGACGATGGACATCGAAGGTCAAATGATCGAGGATCGCGGCAAGTACCTCGAGGTCCGGCGAAAGCAGGCGGATGGGTCTTGGCCCATTGCCATCGACGCGTGGAATTCAGACATCGCGGTTCCGATTCCGGGTGACGGTGACGCCGAAATGTAGGTGCTCGCCTTACTTCGATCCGGCGGCGGTAGACACGATCCATTTCTGCCGCCATCCGGCTCGGGGAGAGAATCCGACAAACAGTTCGTACGCACCCGGCTCTTGCGGCACGAATAAGTAGTCAGCGGCCTCTCCCACGAAAAGTCTTGGGGTCCTTTCCACGGTAACTTGCTGATTGCGTGGCAAGTCTGCTCCATCCTTGGCAATCGCGGTCAGCGGCACTGCAACGGAGTCCTTCATCATGGACGCGAAGATGTTGCCGGCGGGAGCAATGTTGATTATCCGGATCCGGTGCTCCTCCCCGACGACGGCCACTTGTGTCGGGTGCTGATCCAACCCGTTCAATTCGACGTCACGCATGCTTCGAGGGTTGGGCTTGCGCCAACCTACGATAGCCAGGTGATCTGTTGCCGGATCATAGGTTTCGCCCTCCGGCAAAACGAGAATGGCTCCATAGAGTCCCGCAGTCAGCTGGTGGACATCGTCCAGGTGACTGTGATAGATGAACGTTCCCGGCCTCATTAGAGACAATTTGTACTCGAACGACCCTCCGGGTGGTAACTCAGGCGACACTTGTCCGTCCGAAGCACTCCAGCCAGGCACCCCGTCTGCCCAGGCATCCAGTTCGAGTCCGTGCCAGTGCACCCCGGTCGGTGTCGACAGGTTGTTGACCACCGTGACGTAAGTCGGCTCATACTGCTTCATGACAAGTACGGGGCCGGGGACGATTGCGCGCGCCGAATTGACATCGGACACTTCCTTGAGGTCGAACCCGTATTCATGCAGCGTGTCGGCCGGATATTCGTTCGCGTAGAGCGTAATCCTTCTCGGGTCGTAACGCTCGATCAGATCGGTCGGACCGTCCTGCACCTCAATCCCTACAACCAATCCTGCCATATGGGAACGGCCATGACCGTGCGGATCGCGTGCTCCCGGCAGCCGGATTTCGGGCGACACGTGAAAGGAGAGATGACAGTGAAAGAGCCATTGTCCCGGGCGGGTCGGCACCCATTCCATCGCCATGGTCGTATGTCCGCGCATCGTCTCGGTGACTACCAGCCGACGATCCTCCGACGCATAAATGTCGTCGGTTAGCAGGTCTCCGCGGGATGTGACGTGATAATAGAATCCATGTAGATGCATCGGGTGATTTCGGCCGGTCCCGTTGACTACGCGCCATCGCAATGTGTCGCCGACCTGCGGTCGCTCTCGTTCTGTATACGGCCACGACTTTCCGTTGATGGTCAGTCCCTCGATGTAGTCAGTCCCGACAACGGCGGAGTCAACGGCGCTGCTCCAGACGTTCATCACGAAGACGCGGTCGGGCGGCGAACCGGCTGGCGGGTCGACGATCATTGCGCCGACAAGTTGGTCCCTCTCAGGATCGATGAACCTGGACGGCTCATAGTCGCCCAGCCGCATTCGGTACAGGTACGTTCCGGCGACGCCTGGGTCAAACGTGACCTCTTTCGTTTCGCCGGGACCAACTACAAGGCTATCCGATTTCTGCGACGGGTGCGTATGAAACCCGAACACGGTCAGCGCGGAATCGGCAAGTGAGTTCGTCACGCTTGCGCGGATGACGGTGCCCTTTGCAGCCCGGATAAGTGGGGCGGGGATCGTCGGTGGGCCTCCCACCTCGCCGGCAGCTGCTACGAGCAAACCGGGTCCGTCGGGCGTCTCAGGGCGCCAGTCTGCGAGGCTAACCTCGAGGTGCAGTTCCAGCGTGTCGCCAGCAAGCGTGCCGGCCGGATCGCGATTGTCATTTGGTTCGACCAACGGGTAGCCGGACGTAGTACCCGCTCGAATCAGTCGGTCGTTGGGCGACTGCCCATGGACGGTTCCTGCCGTCAAGAGGGCAATGGCGGTCACGAACAGTAGTATGCGCATCGTGTTAGTTGTCGGGACTGCCATGACAGCAAAGGCAACCAAGCAGAGAGTCTGAACCTGGCTGAAGAAGTAGAGGGTAATGAATTCGGGGTCGGCCGGCAAGCAGGACTGTGGTCGATTTTGGCAGGCTCCGATTGGCGCTAACGACGGAGAGCTTGCGCATGCAACGACTCCGGATTCGATTCGCGTTCGTTTGTGGTCCGCGTGAAAATCGGAATCACAAACGCAAGGCGGGATGCTGACCCCCCGCGGGCCAGCATCCCGGTTGCAAGAATGAGCGACTGTGCGTGAGGTTACCTGACGAGCATCATCGTTCTCGAGAGCGTAACGTTATTGCTCTTCAGGCGATAGACGTAGAGTCCTCCCGCCAGTTCTTTTCCGTCGACATTCAGCGCGTGCGTTCCCGCAGCGGAAAGGCCGTCGAGCAGTGTCATCACTCTACGGCCGAGGAGATCGAATACCTCTACTGTCACGTTGTGAGCCGCCGGAATCGTGTAGCGGATGGTCGTCTCCCCACGGAATGGATTCGGATAGTTCGCCTCAAGCGCAAAGCGACCTTCCGGAGTTTCCTCGATCGCGGTGCCCGTGAACTCGCCGTACGCCTGAATTAGTCGCGACTCGTTCACCCATTGGCTGCCGTCCCAGATCTGGTTCACGAATTCGGTGATGAGCCCATCATTGTTGTAGACTACTGTTCCGCGATCCTCGTTAACCCACGCGCTCTGACCCACGTCCCAACTCTGAGTTACTGACTCGACAAAGTCCCCGTTTGAATTGAGAGTAATGATATCCTGATCCCGGTTGACCCAATCGCCCAAGATCGGATCCCAATCTTGCTCCAACTGAACCCACTCGGTAGAGCTGTTAACTGTGAAGACCCCGCGATCGCGGTTAACCCAGTCGCTCCCGTCCCAGTCCTGAGCCGTGACAGTCTCTGAGGTGGGGTTCGACGGAGTGCCCTCATAGGTTGTAACCTCTCTGTAGTCATTGACCCAATCCCCGTTCCACGTTTGCTCGAGGTCTTCCGTCTCTATACCATTGCCGTCGTAGGTCCACAACCGACGGGAAGAGTTTTCCCACGCGCTTGTGGCGTCGTCGTAGGTCTCTCTGATTCGACTGATCGTTCGGCCGGCGCCATCGTACTCAAAATTGGTGCGAAGACTCGGCCCGAACATGCCGGTGAAGAAGTTGAGAGACTCAAATACCTGCTGAATTAAGTTGCCGTTCTCATAGGATGACGTCGAGCGATTCCAAAGAAACCAGGTACCAGAGCCTTCATCCCATATTTCCGTCGTTCGAGTCAGGGTGTTACCATCACCGTCGAACGTAGACGTCACGCGCTGCACGGGTTCGTACCCACCCTGTCCACCATTAGCGTCGGGATCCCAGCCCTCCGTAAGCGTTTCCTCAGCACGGTTCTGAGAATTCAATGTAAAGGTCGTTCGTGCCTCCGGCATCCACACCCCTGTAGCGTCGTTCCAGCTCTCAATAAGTTGTTCGGTGGCGAAGCCAGCAGAGTTTCGAGTCCACGCGACGCGGCTTTGATTGAGCCAGTCGTTGGCCGTGGGGTCCCAGTCTTGTGCGATCTGCTCAGTCAGAAGAAAGACGTTCGCAACTGTCGAAAGCCGAGGCGCGAGCGAATTTCGATTTTTGTCCTCTGAATCAACCCGTAGCAGATGTGGCTTCGAGGACTCGAACCGATCCATTGCAGCATCAATACGCTCGACGGACTCGAGCATTTGCGTTACTTCCGAGGACACCTTGGCATTCTGCCCAAGCGCATCCTGACCAAGAAGAAGCGATAGGGCGATCGCGAGTGATAAGCAGAATCGAGTTCTCATGGCGAAATTGTTCTGTAGCGGATAAGAAGAAATAAGGCCGACACTTGTAAAAGCGCAGTTAGTGGTCGTTCCTGGACACCCCCAGTATCATTTATTGGTTATTGGCGCTTTGATGAGTCGAGCAAGGAGGCACCGCTAAACGGCGCCATCTGTCTCAGAGGCGGCGGCCCCGGTATCAACGCCGCCGTGGAGCGCGATTTTGGCCAAGATCTTCTTGTGATCGTGCTCTCTAACTACGACCCGCGGACGGCCGAGGAACTCGCGTCGCAGCTTGCCCGACTCGTTGTGGACGGATGACAGATGCGAGATGGACGGATGGCAGACGCCAGGTGAGGCGGCTAACTACTCACACTCGACGTCGGCCAACGTTTCGTCCCAGCACGATTGCGCGGACTCGTTGTAATCGGTAGCCACGAGCCAACCGGCGTTGGAGCCTTCGTCCCACTGAACGAAGAAAGCGTCCTCGGTGTCGCCGTCGAACCAGAGGAGTTCCCGCACATTGTTCGCGAACTCGCTGTACTCGAGCGAGTCTGCGGCAACGGCAAGATTGACGCTATCCTCGACCGCAATGCGGACGATGCGGTCGAGGTCAACCGCGCCATACTCCGCCCTGAATATCAGCGTTCGCGCGCCATCGATCATTGCATACTGATTCCATTCTCCTACCGCCGCGCTGGCTAGGGTTCGTGCACGTACGATCTGAAAGTCAGTCAGGGCCGTCGATCCATCGTCATACGTTACGTTGATGAACCAGTCGACGATATCGGCATTTGCCGGCGTCGCTGTCGCCTCAAAGGTCACTTGGTCTCCTTCAAAATCCGTAACGCCACTCCAGACGTAGTTGTCCCCATCGGCTGTCGGCGAGAGTCGCTCTGAAGCTATGGCCACGGCTTGCGCGAGATCGAGGTGCTCGCGAAATCCTGCGGATACCGGCTGGAGACGCTCAACAGCCGCACCAAAATGATCTCCCGCGCCCGGCCGAGCCGTCTGGAACAGGTCTGTCCTCAGAGAGAAGGCGGCAGCAGGAATGGGTGCCGGAATATCGCTTCCATTGTCGTTGTCGCAACCGACGCTTAATAGAATGGCCGCGACTATCACTACGGGAAGTAGCCGGGACCGTGTCAATCGAATGAACAAATTCTGAGAAGTCATGAAGGACTGACATCGTGGTAGTGGGCAGACCGTCGCCATTCCGGACATGCCTGGTGGATGGCGATTTACTTGACTGCTAACTCATCAGTCGGGAATGCGGTCCGAGATGGACAAAGGTGCGTCATAAAATCAAGATAACGCGCTTTGCAGGGTCGTGCCGAGGCACAAACTGCTGCGGCTGACGCCTCAAGTGAGTTTCATGAATGCCCTGAACTCTCGCACGTACTAGTCGTTAGCACCAAAGTCTCATTCTCGGATGCCATATTTGAAATAAGCCATGCGGTCATTGTTGACGTTCGCCATTCTCCCTTTCCTGCTCTCCGCCGGTGCGCTAGCTCAAGAGGGTCCTCCGTTGACAGAGGATCGTATTAACGGTTTTGTCGCGTCCATTGTCGCACTTGAGGAGTGGGGGGACGAACACGAAGAGGAGGTCGACGCAATTGAGGACATCTTTGGTCGGGAGACCATGGATGACATGACGAATCCGTTTGCCGCGGCAAGCCGTATCATTGAGTCTCAGTCGTGGGCAGATGAGGTCGTGGAAATTGTTCAGGATCATGGTTTTCGCGACCTCGAGGACTGGGCTCGAACAGGCAATCGCATATTCATGGCTTTCATGGCTATTCAGATGGACGTTAACAAAGCGGAGATGGAGGCAGGCCTAGCAGAGGCGCTGAAGCAGATCGACAACAGCGACATGTCCGAAGATCAGAAAGAGCAGATGCGGCAGATGCTTGTGGGTACGACTGAAATGGCCCGGGTTTACGCCGACGTGTCCGAGGCGGATAAGAAAGCCGTCGCACCATTCCTGGACCTGCTGGAGAACATGGGAAACTCTGCGGCGGGATCCTACGACCAGTAAAGCACTGACCGTCTACTCATTATTTCACTTCAACGATAACTTCCAAATTGAGCGTTCGCATCGTCTGCAGGAGCGTTGTGCTCCAAGAGCGCACCCGCCAGAATCCCGCCGAAGCGGGAGTTCTAGTCCGCAAAGAGTGTGGCTTGCGTCTCTTCGATGACGCCGGTTGCCTCCAGCCGCAGAAGCCGCCGCTTGCGCCATAACCCGCCCGCGTAACCTGTGAGGCTTCCGTCGTGCCCGATGACCCGGTGGCACGGCACGAGGATGGCAATCGGATTGAGCGCATTTGCTCCGGCGACGGCACGAACCGCCTTTGAATCGCCCGTGAGATTCGCGATGGTTCCATAGGTGGTTGTGCGCCCGTAAGGGATCTTCAGCAGGAGGCGCCAAACACGCGTTTGGAAATCAGTACCGTGAAGGTCGAGCGGGACAGAAAACGCTCGTAACTCGCCGCCGAAATATCGATCAAGCTCGGACCGGAGCGTGTCTCGCATCGCGTTTCCATCGCCGGTCATCGCGTCTAACTGTGAGGCTTTGGCGATCGCGTCACGATCACCGAAGCTGAGCCACGCTAGTCCCTGTTCGGTAAACGAGGCTTCGAGGGGGCCGAGGGGTGACTCAATTACGGTTTGGATCTCGCCTGAAGGCATACGATGTCACGATCCAGTCTGCGGTCTTCCGGCTCATACCGCCAGGCGGTATCGAGGCAAAGAAATCTCAGCGGGTTCCTGGAATAGCAAAGGTAAGTACAACACGGTTATTCAGCATTGCGTCGGCATGGCCCAGGATGTCCGAATTTCCCGAACCCGAATTCGCGATCATAAGTGACTACGTAACAGCCACTTGCGACGGTCGGTCGAATCAAGACATTTTCAACCGGGAGATCAAACCCTTAATATGAGTCTACACTTTCTGCGGTCGGGCAAACTGGAGGCCCGCCGCCAAATCACCTAACGGAGGGTCATCTGCAATGCTTCAACGTGTAATTACGCTGTCGTTTCTTTCATTGTGTTTGTGTGTCGGAACGACCAGCGCGCAGGAGGAGGAAGCCGCCGATCCAGGCGCTCTCATCATTTCGTATTTCAAATGTGATTTTAACGCGCTGGGAGTCATCGCTAACCAGACGGACTCGCTCGCTATTCCGATCTACCGAGAACTGGTTGATGCCGGCAAATTGTGGGGCTATGGCATGATGGGCCATGACTGGGGTGGATACGAGAATGTAATTTTCTGGTACTCGGGTGAGTCGAAGGAAAAGATCTTTGCGGCGCAGGACGAGTTTATTGAGTTGATGGCAGAACGCCACCCCGATCAGCCACCACTGGCGTGTCACGGCCACCGCGATGCTATCTATACTCTTGGTCCGAATACGGGTCCCGCGGCACGTAGGCCGGGAACTACATCAGTTTCGTTCTTTAAGTGCCCAGCCGGAAAGCTTGGCGACATTCGTGACGCTACCGCGAAGATGGCATTGCCGATCTGGGAAGAGATGGTGGAAGCTGGCGATTATCTTGGCGTAGGAATCGCGATTCATGACTGGGCTGGATACGAAAACGTTTTGCTATGGAGGCACGCCAAAGACAAGTCGTCCCTCTTTGCCGCTGTAGACAAATATGGCGAGATGTTTCAGGAGAAGTATCCGGACCTCGAGCCAGGAACTGGTCCGATGCAAGGATGCAACACACATCGAGATCAGATCTACTGGTGGGGGACGAGCACCGCGCGGTATGAAGACGCGGAAGCCGACATGTAGTCGGTCTGCATAACGAATCAAATGAAAGGGAGCGCTCGCACATGCGGGTGCTCCCTTTCTACTTCTACTAGCCGATCGGCCACTTCCGACCGGTAAACAGCGACTCGGGTCGGCCGCGTTGCTAGCGGAGTGCGATGGGTTGGTCGACGGAAGTCAGCAAGGTGGCGGGACTCTCGTAGCCGAGTCTTGATATGGCATTGATCACAATCCGTCGGGGTCGCACCTCGCCATCGAACGAAACGGTCTGCACCCAACCGGGAAGTATTCGCGTGTGCCATCCGGCGTCTGTCAACGCTCGCACGGTCCATAACCACGGAACGCCGTCCGGAAGCCGCATCGAAAGGATGACCTCGCCTCTCAGCGTGTCGGCCTGGACGATGGGAGCT
>JBFIPX010000128.1:0-9280 GCA_041609895.1 Rhodothermales bacterium | reverse complement strand
TACGTCTGCGACCCCGGCTGATTATTTACTCTGCCGCCGGTGAATTCGCGTGGTCGCTTTCCGAACGTTATGTGAATCCCGATCACGAGCAATAGAACCGCGAGGCTGACCGCAACGATCATCCCAAGCGGCTCGACCGGTTTTGAGTGCAGCAGGTGATCCACGATTTGCGCGGCCATTATTCCTCCCCATCCGAATGCAACGATACCGGCAAGCCACCGTCCCCAGTGCTTTCTGGTTAGCAGGCCCCCGAAGGCGAAGGCATGCACCCCCCAGGCCACGGCAACGTACGGTATCTGGCTGGCGGTCAGGCCTGCCCCGCCCAGCAGCGGCCAGGCCATCGCCAGAATTCCGAGAAAGCTTCCGACTCCCGTGCCTGCGACGGCCGCAACGATGCTGATTGGCCATGACACGCTGTTGTTGCTTGCGGATTGACCCCGCTCACCGAGGAATCGTGTGATCCACAGCACGCCATGACCGAGGAGCCAAATCGCGACGGCAACGGGAACGAATATTATTCCGGGTGGGTGGCCCTCTGCGAACGCGAGCAATACGGTACCCACCAGACACGGAAGCGCCCAAAGTACGTGCAAGACGCTTACGACTGCTCGTAATCGCGACCGAGCCTTACCCGAGTCGTTCGTTGTCGCAGTCAATTGCGGAAAGTCATTTGGTGCAGGCGTAATTGTCGCTCGTCCGACGCGGTCAGCGTGTCCGTTCCCGCTTCCGATCCTGGTCTGACTCGCCTGCAGGCCCCCACTCATCAAACTCGGGACCTGTCTTTTCCGTCGCTTGCAGCGGGGCGACGTCAGCAACTTCGCTCGCGGCGTCCCGTGCCATCGGCGTCTCCAGCCCGGGAGCCGCCCTCAGCCTCGCGATCTGCTCGAGACGAGCGAGCAGTCGATCCATCTTCTTCTGCTGCTGCCGCGCTATTAGGCTGGTAATCTGACGCGCCGCCGAATACGCCATGATTAACACGGACAGAATGACGAACGCTGCGAAGCCACCCGTAAGAGCGAGCTCCTCAAATACGATCGGCAGGGAGATGAGGGACACGACCAGTGCGGGTACCCACGCTGCGGCCGCCAACGCGGTATTGCTCCAGAACACCTGCAGGCGCGACTGGCCTGCCCGTCTTGTAATGGTTACGTGGGACCGGGCATTGTTGACGTTGCTAGCCCATTCGCGTGAGTTGCTCCACGTGCGCACCTCGCCGGTGTCGTTGAACTCACGGCGCGCTTCGGAAACCATCTCTTCCCACGCAAAGTCGTCGATGGTGCCGTCGACGACGGTCTCTCGCGTAACCGACAACGGGCCTCCCCAGAAGTTGGGTTGATCCGGAGCCGCTGCCGTGATCTGCGAGATCGGGACCGTCGCGCCACTTGGCGCCGTGATCTCTCTCGCGGCATCCGTTACATGTCTGGGGTCGATGCCCGCTTCAGCCGCAACCTGTTTGAGTTCCTCCAGGGTTAGGCCAGCCTTGGGTGCCTTCCGCGTAGCCTGGCGTTCGCTGGCTCGCTTGAGGATCTTGGCGACATCCTCTTCTCCGAAGAGTCGTTCGTCGTCGCGGGGCTCAGACATTAACGCAGAGGTCTTTGATTGGGTACGTACCCAAGTTACGGTTGTGCCACGTGTGTTACACGACGGCTCCGCTTTCAGGTCCTTTCGCGAGCAATTGCGCGGCCATTCATTTGTACAGTTCGGGGATGCAATTCAGGCCGGCGCCAGCCCGGGCATGAGGCGCCGACGCGGCTACTGCCAAAAGGCGAGAATGAACCCGAACACAAGGAGGCGAACCAGGTCGAAACTCGAGTTGATCAGAACCAGTCCCCATTTCTTCTGCTCCCATGCGACTCTGCCGATCTGCATGGGTACGAAGAAGCCGATCCAGGTCCAGAGGCTTGCGTTGAGCGCGTAGCCGGCGGGCGATCCGTCGGGGCCGTAGTTCCACGTTGAGGGCTGCCACGCCTCGATAGAGTGAGCCAGTACCAAGGCGATAAGAAAATTTCCCACCGCGAATAAGGCCATTGACTTGGTCATTTGTGTGCCTCCAGGCTGCTCCATGTCCTCCATTCCCATGTGGCGAGCCCACGGCTTACCGAACAATGGACCGAACCAGAGAAACCCGATGGGCATTGCTACGACGACACAGACGACGACAGCAAGGTAGTTGACGGAGATTTCAGGCATGGCGGCCTCCGAAAGGTTTTGGTGTCCGGCAAAAGGATTGAGCGATGCCGAATGAGGCAAATTCAGGGTTACCCGCCGTGAGTCGCAAGGTCAGCGCCGGTCACCACGCTCCACACGTGTGTTAGGCAACAACCCTGCGGATCATGATATAGAAATGTCCCGCCTTGACGCCTTCGTGTTCTTTGGACGGAGCAAAGTCGACGATGACTCGCGACTGATCGGCGTCGGATAGCTCGTTCAGGATTGCGTCTTTCTTGTTCAGCTCATTTCCCGCGAAGTACATCTGCGTGGTTAGCTCGTGGTAGCCGCGCTTCGCAACCTTGAAGTGGATGTGCGGTGGCCGCCACCATTCTTCGCTCACGGGGTAGGCTCCGGGGATGATGGTCTTGAAGCTGAACGTACCGTTTTCGTCGGTCCTCAGCTGCGCCCAGCCCTGGAATTGTGGGTCGGTTGGAGCAGTGTTCGGATCGTCTTCGTGGTGATACTTGCCATGCGCATTTGCCTGCCACACATCGACCAGCGCGCCGGCCACCGGCTTCATGGATTCATCGATCACTGCGCCACTCACAACGATCATCTCGCCTTTGGCAGCACCCGTCTGGCCATCCACCTTGGTCAGGTCGGCGTCCTTGTCAGGCTGGTCGTGTTTGGGGTAGAAGGGGCCTTCCGTTTGGGCCGGCGTGACGCAGTGTGATGGTCCGGGACCCGGAATCGTAGCCCCGGCGACGGAACCTGCTGCGGCGCCAAGGCCGAGCTGGAGTGCGGTGCGTCGAGAGATCTTCTTGTCCATGTTGGTCTGTGTTGTGGTTTGTGAAGCGCCGTTATCGCAGAGACTACGTCTTCTGCCAAAAGGTAGCCGGTGCGCGGGACAAAAGAATGACGCGCGTTTCAGGTCTTTCGACGCAGGCGGGTTTCCACTGAGAAGACCGCTTGTCCGTCATATCAGCAGCATCACTCCAAGCGCCGTCACGAGCGTGAGCACGAATCCCGGAAAGATGGCCTTTCGCAACCCGGTCGAACCGGTTGCAACGACGAGGCCTCCTTTGACCACGGTGTTGGATGCAGCAGCGAGCACCACCGCACGAGCAGCCGTTCGAACGTCGAGGCTTCCCCCGGCGCTGCTCAGCTCTGCCATCGAAAGCGTGATAGCATCAACGTCCATGAGTCCACCTGCGATGCTCGACAGGTAGATGCCGGTATCCCCGAGGTACATAGATGCCGCTTTGGCGCCGACGAGAATCACTGCATACAGGAGCCCAAATGTGAGTGCCGGTCCAAGCTCGAATGGATTCTTGAAGCGGTCCTCTTCTTCCGGACCGGATCCCGATTCGCGCCAGTACAGGTATCCGCAGTAGCTGGCCGACACGACCATAGCGGCCGTAATGGGAATCCAGACGACGGCGAGTAGCGCACGGTTAAGCGCCGCGACCTCAACCAGTACGCGAACGAACATGATGACCCATGCAAGGAGAATGGCCAGCGCGAACGACTTATTCAGGCCGCTCGTCGTCCGGCTCCGCTGAGAAAACGTAAGCGTCACCGCCGTGCTTGACGCCAGTCCACCCAGGATCCCCGTAAGACCGACCCCTCGTCGCGCGCCAACTGCCTTGATAAGAACATACCCGAGGAAGCTGATCCCCGAAATGAAGATCACCATCAACCATAGTTTGAATGGGACCAGTACGTCGAAAGGCTCTGGTCCGTATCCGGTGCGCGGAAGCATCGGAAGTATGATGACCGATATGACGGCAAACTTCAGTGTAGCGTACACGTCGGCCGGCTCAAGCTTGGCGACGAAGCGCCGGGTCTGCAGCTTCAGGGCGAGCAAGACGGTAACCGCCACGCCAACGGCTGCAGCGACCTCGATTTGATCATAAAAGCAGAGGGCGCCGATAACGATTGTGATCAGCGCAGCCACCTCGGTCGTAATGCCACTTTCACCTTCTCGGGCCTCGTGATAGTGGGCGACTGCGATGATGATGCCCACGATGGCAATCACTCCGAGAATGATCGCTGGAAACGCAATCTTGTGGGCCAGAAAGGCTGCTGCGCAGCCCAAAACAGCCATGAGAGGAAAGGTCCGCGCGCCGGCGAAGATGGGGCCGTCTTCGCCCGTTGCAACGATCTCGCGATGCGCGAATTCGCGCTGGAGACCGATGAGCAGGCCTATCGCGAGGGCCACCCCGAAACGGTAGAAGACTTCGTAAGTCGTCGGATGTTCGAACATGTCGCGTTGGAATTGTAAAGACCACGTCAAGTTAGCGACAGCAGCAACCCAGAATCAAAGCTCGGCCTATTGACAGTCACATGGTCGGCGCAGGCGACCACGATCTGTCCGGGTCATCGTTCCACTCTTCTAGCGTGTACCACCGGACGTCCTCCAGCTCATCACTAGATGATAAAATGTTGTGTAACACTGCGGAGATCTGTCGGAGTTCGTGCTCGTCGCTATCACCAAAGATGCGTCGTAACCAACCGAGATCACTTGTGATGGAAACCAGCCATTCGCGAATACCGTCACCGACGTAGCCCACGAGCAGGTAGAAGTCTCGTCGCGACACCCGACATCGGAAGGCAAAGGCGTAATCGACATCCTCCGGAACGCTGCACGCAAAGCCATCTGAGCTGAGCGCCTTTACTAGTGAATGTGCCAGATCGCGCGCTCGGCTCGGCCCTGGAGGCTCGCCGGACAGCGAACGGAAGCTGACTTCGGTTTTGGTTTCTGACATGTCAGTCGGGCTTGTTTGGTCGTGATTCCCGAAAGGCGATGATTTGCTTTCCTGCAGATTGCAAATGGTAGAGCAGATAGCCTCTTGGGTCGGTCGTCATCGTCGATTCCAGTCCCAGATGCCGTCCCGAATCTGCTTGTCGACCGCGTGTCCAGACTGTTTCAGCGTGAGAAGGATGTTGCCACGATGATGGCTTTCGTGTGCTACGAAGTAGGCCAGGTGGACGATCAGTCCTTTCTTGAAAGTCCGGACCCCGTCTGCGCCGGCCCAGACGAGCTGAAAGAAATTCGCGATCGCTTCGGTTGAGGTCTCGTGATGCTCGACGAGTTCTCGTCGATCCGGCTCGTCCTGTGTGGCGAACTTGTGGAGATCCACTGCGAGTCGTTTGGCCCTGCGCTCGAGTTGCCAGATTCGGTTCGTGTGTAGATGAGCAAACTGCCGCGCTACGCTTCGTCCACCTCGTGTCGAAAGCGTGCACTTCATCCCTGCATCGCTGATGTTGTCGATCAGCAGCAGGTTGATCCTGTGATTCGTTTGCCAGGCATCGAGTATCTCATTGAGTGCATTCATGGAGCTGCCGTCCCGGTGACCAGGAGGGTATTATTCATTTGTGACCGCTGATTTACACTTCCGTTAGAATCGTCATACGGCCGCGGGATACCCTTGGAGTGTGTGTAACACGATCTACAATGTCATTCAAACCAAGGTAAACCCATGAGATCATTTGTTGCGGCATTTCTGGCCGCTGTCTTCGTTGTCGGCTGCTCCCAGGATGAGGGACTGGCGGGAGTGGACGCGGATTTGGCCGCCACTTCCGAGTCGCTGATTGCTGCTACGGCCAGTGAATTGAGGCATAATCAAGATGGCATGACGGAGTACGAGGTGACGATAGTCAACATGTCGCATTCGCAGCCCTTCTCGCCCGGCGTGATTGTGACACACGATGCAACGGCCAGCGTGTTCTCGATTGGGTCGGCAGCCTCCGAGGGCATCAGGGAGATCGCGGAAAATGGTAACCCGGGGCCGGCGTTTGACGCACTGGATGGTGCTCCAGGTGTATCGGACGTCGTCGCCACAAGTGCTCCAGTGTTCACCAAGAACGGTCCCGGATCCGACAAACTGACTACGACCATCACGGCGGCTGACGGCGCCGAATATCTCTCCGTGGCCGTCATGCTGATCTGCACCAACGACGGCTTTGTCGGATTGGACACTGTCAAGCTTCCGAAGGGACCGGAAACAGCGGTCTACTTTCCGGGAGCGTACGACGCCGGAACGGAGGCAAACGACGAGTTGTTCACCAGCATAGTGGATCCCTGTGGCGCGATCGGTCCTGTACCTGCACCGGCCGACGGTATGAACAACCGTACTGCCACTGAGGACAACATCGAGGCGCATCCGGGTATATCCGGTGATGGCGATCTCGACGCCAGGTTGCATAACTGGCGTAATAAGGTTGCGCGAGTGACCGTCAAGCGCATCGGATAGGAGCGTCCGGTTTTCGTAGAGTCGGATTCGACGTTGAACAGTGCCGCCGCGGTGAGTGAACCGCGGCGGTCGCTGTTCGTAGGTTACCCGCCGATGGCGGTACCGAATAAGACCGATGGCAAAGAAGATTCTCGTCGTTGAAGATGATCCGGATATTGCCGGGCTAATTAGCATTCATCTCGGCGATATCGGATACGACACGGATGTGGCGGTAACGGGAAAGGCCGCGCTGTCACAGCTCGAGCAGGACACGTATCAGCTCGTCGTGCTCGACATCATGCTGCCAGAGATGGATGGCTTTGAGGTCTGCAAGCGAATTCGAGAAACGGATCGCAAGATACCGATCCTCGTCCTGAGTGCGCGAACGGAGGAAGTCGACAAGGTCCTGGGCCTCGAACTCGGAGCCGACGCCTATATGACGAAGCCGTTCAGTTTGCGCGAGCTTGTGGCTCGGATCAAGTCGATCTTCCGCAGGATTGAGGTCGATCGGGAAGATCCGACTGTATTGCCCCAGCGCTTCGAATATGGTCGCATCGAGGCTGATGCGGTTCAGCGGAAGGTTGCCGTGGATGGCGATGCCGTTGACCTGACGGCAAAGGAATTCGACCTGCTGATCACATTCATGCAGCATCCTGGCAAAGTATTTAGCCGCAGCGAATTGCTGGAACTGGTCTGGGGATATGAGTATGAGGGGTACAGTCACACGGTGAACTCTCACATCAATCGGCTCAGGAGAAAGATCGAGGTCGAGCCGGCGTCGCCGAAGCTGATTCAAACGGTCTGGGGAGTCGGCTATCGTTTCGGCATTGATTCCTAGTGCTCGCGTGCATGTTCAAGACCTTTTACACGAAGCTTTCGCTGCTCTTCCTGCTCCTCATGCTCGTTCTTGGGGCCGTGATTACGCTTGTCAGCGTTCGATCGCTGGACCGGTTCGCGAACGAGACGGAGCAGAAGCTCAACATGACGCTGGCGTCGACGCTCTCCAGCCGGCTTGAGCCGATGCTCGAGAATGACATTCGCGACGAGGTGGTGGAGGCCGAGTTGGAGCGGATCCGGCAGGTGAACCCGCGCATCGAGGTTTACCTGCTCGACGATCGCGGCTTCGTTCTCGCACAGTATCTGTTGGAGGGAACTGAGAGTGTGGGATCGGCACGAGTGTCACTCGAGCCGATTCTTCGATTCCTTGAGGGTGAGCCGGCGCCGATCGTGGGTGACGACCCGGCCTCGCCGGATCGCCCCAAGCCCTTCAGCGCTTCGACGCTCGAGATCATGGGCAAGCCCGGGTATGTCTACGTGATCTTGTCCGGGGCCCAGTTCGAGAGTGTCGTCGGCATGGTACGGGGCAGCTACATACTCAAGGCAGCTGCACGGGCGCTGCTCGTGAGCCTGCTGGTGACCGGTCTGGTGGGCTTGCTTCTCTTTGGCTTACTGACGCGCCGGCTCAGGGCGGTAACCTCCGCCGTTTCAAAGTTCGCGGAGGGCGACTACGAAGAGCGCGTTGACGATCAGCCCGACGATGAACTCGGGCAGCTCGCATCTTCGTTCAACAAGATGGCAGACACGATCGTGGCGCACATCGAGGAAATGCAGCGTGTCGACCGGCAACGACGCGAGCTGATCGCAAACGTATCCCACGACCTGCGCAGCCCACTGTCATCGATGCAAGGTTATCTCGAGACGATCAGCATGAAGGAGGCGGAGCTCACTCGCGAGCAGATTCGGAAATACCTCGACATAGTTTCGCGTAACGCGCAGTCGCTGGGTTCGCTCGTGTCCGAACTGTTCGAGCTTTCGAAGCTGGACGCCGACCAGGTGTTACTCAACATGGAGTCATTCTCCTCGTCCGAGTTGGTGCAGGATCTGGTGCTGAAGTTCAAACCGGAGGCGGACGTGAAAGGAGTGGATCTACGCGCTGAACTTGGGGACGACCTGCATCTCGTGCACGCCGACATTGCTTTGATCGAGCGGGCTATTGGTAATCTCATCGATAACGCGATTCGCTTCACGCCGGTCGGGGGAAGTGTACTTGTTCGCACCGAGCGGATGGGGGAGGACGTGGGCATCTCGGTGTGCGATTCCGGTCCGGGTATTCCGGAACATGAGCTGGATCACATCTTTGAGCGCTTCTACCGCGTCGACAAAAGTCGGTCCAGAGATCTTGGTGGAGCCGGTCTGGGCTTAGCCATCACCCGTCGCATCGTTCAACTTCACGGCAGGGATGTGAGCGTTGAGAGCGTGGTTGGATCGGGGACCACGTTCTCATTCAGACTGGACGCCAACGGAAAAGAAGAGGGCGCCCCCTGAGTCCGGAGGCGCCCTTCTCGCTGTGCTTTGGTTCGTGAGGGCTACAGGTTTGTGTTCGTCTCCTCCGGGTAGAAACGTAGCTGTACCAGCTTGAGCCCGTTGTTGTCGTAGCTCCAGAGGTAGTCCTGCAGAGCGTCGTTGAACAGGTTGTAGCGCTCTACCGTCCCGTCACCGTCGAGATCCGCGTACACGTAAAGAAGGTACTTGGATACGTTGCTGAACTTTTGGCGGCCTTTAGTCCGCTCGACATACAACGCGGTTACGCTGCAGACCTCCTGCTCGTCGCCCTCGATCGTCGGGTCCGGGTCGTAGGTTGCGCACGGGGTGATGGTTCCGTTCCCGCCCGGTTTGCCGAGTGCCCGCGCGTACACCGAGTAGACGGTTATGCCGTCGTTATCTGGATCCGGGTTTGGCAGTTGAAACTTCGCGCCATTGCCGTCGGTGCCGTTCGCGTCCAGTACATCGAACGTGTCACCCTCAGACAACAGGATCTTGGTATTGCCTTCCAGCTTGACGAAGATGCGATGACCATTGTTGTCGTCCATCGCCGCGGTCTTGTCTTTCGAGAC
>JBFIPX010000127.1:0-9333 GCA_041609895.1 Rhodothermales bacterium | reverse complement strand
TACGGTCTTACAAAGACCGGAACCCGGTCAACACGCAGGGCGATAATGAACACAAATGTTGACTTCAACCTGACGCCAAACTGGAAAGTGTCGGCTCGGACGGGTTACGACTTCGAACGCAAGGAGCTCGTGACGACGAGCTTGGCGCTTTACCGCGACTTTGAATGCTGGCAGATGTCGATCAATTGGATTCCGTTCGGCGACTTCCAGAGCTACGGCTTTGATCTGCACGTTAAGAGCGGACATCTCGCCGAGCTGCTCCGAATACGTCAGCCGAGGTCCGACATCAGGGGAAGACTGGGAAGTGTCACCGGCTTCTAGGCTTCGCCTATTTGATGTTGATCAGCCAAGCGTTATCCACACGCTTGAATCCAAGGTACTCGTAGAACGACGCGGACAGGGTGGAGTCTCGGAGGATGAGTTCGGTCCCGCGACAGGCATCCATAATTCGATTCAATAGCGCTTTTCCTACACCCGACCGCTGTACATCCGGTTCCACGGCGAGGTCACACAGATAACTTTGAAGGACGCCGTCCGACAGGACGCGAGCGATACCGACAAGGTGATCGTTCTGCCACGCGGCATACACGTGCGTGGAGCGCTCATACATCTCCCAAATTTGATCGGCGCTGTAGATGGATCGGACCAGCGGAGCACGCCGATAAAGCGTCGCAATGCGAGCGGGCGTCAATCCCTCGAGACCCTCTCGAATCTCAACTTTTTCGGTGGCACCCTCAAACTTCATTGTTCCATTCGACTCGTTTTCTCAAGTTGGAGGCCGTCGCGGTACCGACTCGTCGTCAAGATCGTCATCAACCCACTTCCACTTGGAAGCGCGCAGAGCGGTGAAGGTCTCGACACCGGCATCGGGCGAGAGCCGCAAACGGAGACGGGTGCGTCCGGCGCTGACCGCATATTCAATGCTCGAGCCAAGATACTGACTACTGTCAATTGTGACTCGAAGTCCTGACTCGTCGGCGGCCGGCACAAGGTGTTCCGGGCGCACGGCAAGCACTTCTCCATGCCGATCCTCTTCACCAGTAAGACGGTACACCGCCTCAGGGTCTGCAATCAGGTTGGCGCCACCGAGAAAGCCGGCTACGAAAGCAGATGCCGGCTGTTCGTAGAGATCGCGAGGCGTACCGACGGCGAGGAGTCGACCGTGATTCATCACACCAATCCGATCAGACAGCGCCAGTGCTTCTTCCTGGTCGTGGGTAACGTAAATACTTGTAATGCCGAGGCGATTCTGAATCTCTTTCAGCTCCGCACGGGTCTTTTCCCTGAGTGTTACGTCAAGGTTCGATAGAGGCTCATCAAAGAGCAGTACCTCTGGCTCCACCGCGATCGCTCTTGCAACTGCGACACGTTGCTGCTGGCCTCCCGAAAGCTGGTCTACCGGGCGATCCTCAAGTGCCTGCAGCCCCACGCGTTCCAGTGCCTTCCGCATGCGCGACTTTCGCTCCGCCCGTGGAATCCGGCGCACCCGCAACCCATACTCGACGTTCGCGCTGATCGTCATAGTCGGAAACAGCGCATAATTTTGAAAGACCATTGCCGTAGGGCGCTTCCTCGGTGAGGATGCGGTGACGTCACGACCATGAATCACGACACGCCCGGAATCCGGTTCCTCGAATCCAGCGACTATTCGAAGCAACGTTGTCTTTCCGCAGCCGCTCGGCCCGAGAAGCGAAAAGAACTCACCTTCAGCCACGGCGAGCGTTACTGAGTCGACCGCCACAACTTCACCAAAGGATTTCGTGACGGCGTCGAGGGTGATGCCGTTTCCCTGGGACTCGCCGCTCCGCCGACCCGCCCCGCTTACGCTCGACTGCGGCGCGTTTTCCCGGCTCACACTGCCAGCTCCTCAAGCGCTGCGTTAACCTTGTCGGCTGCCTCCCGGAATAGAATAGCGGTTTTAATCTTGAGACCACTCTCCTGAAGTATCCGCTGCCCTTCCTCCGCATTCGTACCCTGCAAGCGCACTATCAGCGGTACCGCAATCTTGACGTTGTTGGCAGCCTCAACGACTCCGTTGGCAACGCGATCGCAACGGACGATCCCGCCAAAGATGTTCACAAGGATCGCCTTGACGCTCTGGTCTTTTAGTATGATCCGAAATCCCGCCTCGACAGTCTCGGCGCTGGCGCCGCCACCCACGTCGAGGAAATTGGCAGGCTCGCCACCGGCCAGCTTGATGATGTCCATGGTCGCCATCGCGAGGCCGGCGCCATTGACCATGCAGCCGACATTTCCATCGAGCTTGACATAGTTCAACCCGTACTCGCTGGCTTCGACCTCCAGGGGATCTTCCTCGTGAATGTCACGGAGGGCCGTCAGCTCACCATGACGGAAAAGAGCGTTGTCGTCAATTGATATCTTTGCATCAATGGCTTGCACGTCACCCTGTTTCGTGAGGACAAGCGGATTGATTTCGGCCAGGGTGCAATCGTTGTCGACAAACGCCTTGTATAATAAGGTGATGAATTTGGCAGCTTGCTTAAGTGCGGCGCCCTCAAAGCCGAGGCCGAACGCGAGTTTCCGAGCCTGGAATGATCGGAGTCCAAGCGCCGGGTCGACATACTCCTTAAGAATCTTCTCCGGCGTCTCCTCGGCGACCTTTTCGATCTCGACACCACCTTCGGTGGACACCATGATCACGTTCATGTTCGTCTGCCGATCGAGCGTTACACCGACGTAGTATTCCCTCTCGATGTCAACTGCGTCTGCGATAAGGACCTTCCGTACCTTCTGCCCTCCCGGTCCTGTCTGATGTGTCTGAAGCATCATCCCCAGAATCCCGTCGGCCTTCTCGCCGACGCCTTCAACTCCCTTGGCCAATTTGACGCCACCTCCCTTGCCGCGGCCGCCGGCGTGGATTTGAGCCTTGACCACAAAGAGCTCGCTTCCATTCTGCTCGTGTAGTTGGCGGGCTGCCTCAACTGCCTCTTCTACTGTCTCTGCAACCACTCCCGGTTGCGTGCTCACTCCTGCCGAGGCGAGAATTTGCTTGGCCTGATATTCGTGGAGTTTCATAACGACCTATCTTGATTGCGAACGGGCGTCAAAGTACGCCCCCACCGTAGAAACATTCCAGCGTGCCTGCGGCGTTCCACCCACCCACCGGACCGGTTTTGGCCTTTTTTACAGTGGCTTGATGCTCACGACGTTCGATCGTCACATACTGCTCCGTTTTTCGGTCAGCATTGTGGTTTTGGTGACCGCCCTCGTGGTCTTCTTCATCGTACTCGACTACGTCGAACACATCGATGATTTCATGGACCGCGGCGCCAAAATGCGGCAGGTGTTCCTCATTTACTATCCGAGTTACGTGCCGGAGATGGTAAAGCTGATTTCACCGCTTGCCGTCTTCATGTCGTGCGTGTACCTCACGGGCCGACTCTCCCAGCAACTACAAATAGCTGCGCTACAAACAAGCGGTGTCTCCCTTCAACGACTGCTCGTTCCCTACCTCGTAGTGGGGCTCGTCTTGACGGCGACCATGTTCTGGTTTAACGGATGGCTCGTTCCCCAGAGCAACGTCGTACGTCTTGATTTCGAGGAGCGCTTTCTTAAGGACGCACCACGCCAAATCGATTCCAACCACATCCACCGGCAAGAAAGCCCGGGCAGTATTGTGACGGTCGCTTTCTTTGACAGGCGATCGAACATTGGGCATCGCGCTTCACTTCAGCGTTTCTCGAATGGAAAGCGCCTCGAGGAACGCATTGATGCTACCCGCATGCAGTGGGTAGACACGTTACAGGTCTGGCGTCTGCAAGCAGCAGTACGCAGAACTTTCACCGACGACGGCTATGAGAGGCGCGAGGAAATAGCGGTCCTTGATACAACCCTGACAGTATTTCCAAGAGACTTCGCGCGTACGGAGAAAGATGTACAGTCGATGACGATCCCGCTGGCTCGTGAATATATCGATGCCCTAAATCGTGCGGGTGCGGACAACCTTGGTCGTGCGCGCGTCGAATACTACTCGAAGTTCTCCTACCCGATCGCAAACTTCATCCTTGTACTCATTGGCGTACCGTTGGCGTCGGTTCGGCGCCGTGGAGGTCAGGCCGTTCAACTGGCGATCGGACTGGCCATTGCTTTCATCTACCTTACAGTGATGAAATTCGTCGAACCCTTCGGATATACGGAAGCACTCGAACCCGTCGTAGCGGCCTGGCTGCCACACGTCGTCTTCTGCATCATCGGTCTGGTCGTAGTGGCGCGAACCCGAAAATGAGGGCGGGCAAGGTCGACGCGACTTGGCATCGCGATCCGCATCCGGTCGCATCGGACGTACCAACCCTTTCCCCCAAACGCAGCGCCAGGCCCCGCGCCGCAAACCAAACGTTGCAAGCCTCACACCAAAGTCGGCGACGCCAAGGCGATCTGCGATACAAACCCTCTGCAGCGCGGGAAACCGTCGTGTCAGGCTTCTCCGCTCGGACCACCAAACTGTATGGGTTGACCCGGCGGAGTCCGCTCGACAATATCGCCGTGACTACGCTCGTAGCGTTCTATGTTCTCCGCAAGCGCATTGAGCAGACGCTTGGCGTGCTGCGGGGTAACGATGATTCTGCTTTTGACGCGCGCCTTCGGTACGCCCGGCATTACCCGTATGAAGTCGAGAATGAACTCTTCGGGTGAATGCGCGATCATGACGAGGTTCGAGTATAGCCCTTCAGCAACGTCCTCGTTCAGTTCAATGTTGAGTTGGGACTGCGCCGTCTGCGCAGCCTGGTCGTTGCTATTCATATCAGCTCTTCTGATTTGATGATGATCCGTTGCGACTCGAACCGGCCAGCGTCCGGATCAGGTCGCTCTTGGTGATGATCTCATAATGCCCGTCCTCGCCTGCCGGGACAAGCACGGCGCCGCTTCCTTGATCGAGCATCGCCGACAGCTCGCCGATTTCCAGTCGCGGTGACACAATAGGGAACGGTCCCTTCATGATCGTACGCACCGGCTCAAGACGCGCGCCCGGGTGCTCTATGAGATGATTCAGGATGACCGACTCGTTGATGCTTCCAACCACCGAACCCGAGTCAATAACAGGAAGCTGTGAAACGCCGTATTGTATCATGAAAGAAATCGCCTCCCCAAGCGTGCTATCCGGGCTCACAGAGAGCATCCTGCTATCGCCGCCCCTGCCCTTCAGTACCCGTTCAACCGTAAAGTCAACGGGCTCGTCAAGGAACCCGTGCCCGCGCATCCATTCGTCGTTGTAAGTCTTCTTCAGGTACCGGAAGCCGTTGTCCGGCAAGATGACCACCGCGATGTCCGAGTCGTTGACCTCGTCCCTATGGTCCGAGAGCCATTGGAGCGTTCCGGCCACTGCAAGCCCGCAGGACTGCCCGACAAATAGGCCCTCTTCCCGCGCCAGGCGCCTCGTCAGCTGCATCGAGGCCTTGTCGTCGACACGCACATAGTCGTCGACTAGATCGAAATTCATATTGCCTGCGAGGATGTCCTCTCCGACACCTTCCGTCAAATAAGGGTAGATCTCATCCTCGTCAAACTCGCCAGTGTGGAAATATTTGTAGTAGACCGAGCCGAACGGGTCGATGCCGATCGTTTTGATGTTTGACTTCATTTCTTTTAGATATCTGGTTGTGCCAGATATCGTTCCGCCGGTTCCCGCACCGCAAAAGAAATGCGTGATCTTGCCATCAGTCTGCGCCCAGAGTTCCGGTCCCGTCGTGTCGTAATGGGCCTGCTCGTTGTCCGGGTTGTCGTATTGGTTCAGGTGGACCGAGTTCGGGATTTCCTTCGCGAGCCGCTGAGCGACCGAGTAGTACGATCGCGGATCGTCCGCAGCCACATTCGTCGGGCACACGCGGACCTCGGCTCCGAGGGCCCGCAAAACATCAATCTTTTCCTGACTCTGCTTGTCGGTCGTCGTGAAAATGCACTTGTAGCCCATTGCGATGGCGGCAAGCGCGACGCCGGCCCCAGTGTTTCCGCTGGTGCATTCAATGATTGTGCCGCCGGGCCGGAGTTCACCGCGCCGGACAGCCTCCTCAACCATCGCCACACCGATCCGGTCCTTGACTGAACCGCCCGGATTAAAGAACTCGACCTTGGCGAGGACGGTGCACGGCGCACCCGCCGCCACCTTGTTCAATCGCACTAGCGGAGTGTTTCCAACCGTGCCGAGAATGCTGTCATGCCACATCCGGAACCACCCGATTATCACCGAAATGCTTACTTTGAGGTTGCTTCAAGATAAACTGCTGTGAGCCCGGATTGTTGTCGGTGACTATGAAGGCGCCGCAGAATCCGGACGCACTGCGAACGGCCCTGCAACCCGCCCCCACCGATATGGACGCGGTAGACGCCTCGTTTGCGCTCGAGCCCGAACTGATCGTGGCGACATTTCGCTCGCCGAAAGACCGCGTGTCCGTCAACCCGGCATGGGAGTCCGTCTTTGGAACGTCTGATGATGCGTGGTCGCGGCTTCCCGAACCCGACCAGCAACAACTTGCCGGTTATCTGGAGATTGCAGCAAAGGGAACCCTGATCACTAACCGGCTCTTCCTTGTTCGACATCCGACGCGCGAGCAACCGCTGCCGGTACTGCTCCATTTTTTACCGGTCGCCCTTCCATCAGAAGCGGGAGGCCCACAGGTCGAAGCAATCGTCGTCACTGGCGAAGTCCTCGCCGAACCGACTTCGTGGATGCTAAGCCAGACGGAACGACATCGCATGGAAACGCTCGGGCGCATGACCATGGGCATCGTCCACGACTTCAACAACCTGCTCAGCGGCATCCTGGGGCACAGTGAGTTGCTAAAACGCAGCGTATCTACAACGACCGCGAAAGATGCGGCGCTCGAGCACGTCGCCACGATAGAGCAAGCGTCGCTGGATGGTGCCGCACTCGTGAGGAAGATCCAGCAGTATATCCGGCAGGAGCGTCAACGCGACTTCGAGCTCGTAGACCTACGGAGAATTATTGAGGACTCCGTCGCCCTCACGAAGCCGTATTGGTACAATGAACCGAGGACACAAGGAATACAGATCGACGCTTCCATGTCGTTTTCGGAGATTCCCATGATAATGGGTGCGCCGGCCGAGCTTCGTGACGTCTTTGTCAACCTGATTCTCAATGCCGTGCAAGCCATGCCGCAGGGCGGCCAGATCTCGATTTCGGTGGGCACAGAGGAGCATGGCCGGGCAGTCGCCGTGGTCAAGGACAACGGGACAGGGATGACCGACCGGGTGAGAGCGCGCATCTTCGAGCCGCTTTTCTCGACCAAAGGTAAACGCGGCACAGGTATGGGCCTCGCAGTATGCTATGGCACTGTCCAGGAGCACGAGGGCGAGATCGAGGTCGAAACGGAATTGGGATATGGCACAACGTTCCGAATGAGCTTTCCGCCTGCCTCAGACGTCTCCGAGGAGGCCCATGAGGAGCAGGAAGAACCGGCGGTGCGATCGGCACGCGTCCTCGTCGTTGATGACGAGCCGATGGTCCGAAACGTGGCCGCCCGACTTATGTCGTTGAAAGGTCACGAGGTGGTGGAGGCAGGATCGGGGCGCGAGGCGCTTCAACTCGCAGGGACGCAAGTTTTCGACGTCATATTTACGGACCAGGGAATGCCGGAAATGTCGGGTAGAGAACTCGCTGCCCGCCTCCGCGAGAACCTGCCGCATACTCCTATCGTCCTGCTGACAGGCGATACCGAGGCGGGCGAAGCCGACGCAAGCGTGGATCTCGTCCTCACCAAACCGTTCAAACTTGACGAGCTTGAGTCCGCCATTCAGAACCTGACAGGAGTGCACGACACTCCACTGCAGTAGTTCGAATCGGTTAGAAGTGGGTGACTATGCACAGGACACAATGTCATAGCGCCTCCTTTGGCCTGGTTTTTGATCCACCAGGCAGTCACCCAGCATCCACGGAGTCAATCTCTGATTCAGAGTCGACCGGGGCCAATTATCGGACATCAAAATCCCTTATGAACGAATCGCTTTACTTAATAGTCGATGACGATCCGGAGCAGAGTATTCCGCTGCCCACGCCCGCAGAAGAGAAAGAGATGAGTACGGCAGAGGTGCCAGACTCACTTCCCATCCTGGCCCTGCGCAATACGGTACTGTTCCCCGGAGTAGTCCTCCCGATTACCGTCGGCCGCGATGCTTCCCTCAAGCTGGTGAAGGATGCGTTCGCCGGCGATCGCTTGATAGGAGTGACGGCCCAGCGAAGCAGTGAGATTGAAGACCCTGAGCCCGATGACCTCTACGAGATCGGTACCGTCGCCACAATATTGAAACTTATCAAAATGCCCGACGGGTCGAAGTCAATCGTGATCCAAGGCAAAAGACGGTTCCGAATCGAAGAGTACGAACAGACTGAACCGTACTTCCGAGCTCGTGTCAATCCAATTGATGAGCAGTTTGCCGTTGACGATATCGAACTGCAGGCTCGCATCCGTTCGATCAAGGAACTTGCGATTCAGATCGTGCACATGTCGCCCAATCTACCGAGCGAGGCGGCATTTGCGATTCAGAACATTGAATCTCCGACCTTCCTGATTCACTTCATTGCCTCCAACCTTCAGGTCGACGTGGGCGACAAGCAGAAACTGCTGGAGACAATTTCCCTCATCGACCGGGCGGATCAGGTGATGGATCATTTGGATCGTGAGATTCAGGTGCTTCAGTTGTCGGAAGAAATTCGCTCCCGAGTCAAGACGGATGTAGATCGTCAGCAGCGAGAGTATCTCCTGCGCCAGCAGATGAAGGCCATTCAGGACGAACTCGGGGAAAGCGAGCCGGCCGCCTCCGAAGTGTCCGAACTTCGCGAACGAGCCAAAGACAAGGATCTGCCGGAGGCGGTTGCCAAGGCGCTCGACAAGGAGCTGGAGAAACTCGCCCGAAGCAACCCCGCGTCTCCTGACTACGCCGTGACGCGAAACTATATCGACTGGATTCTGGACCTACCCTGGACAGAATTCTCGGAAGATCATCTCGATCTCGAACGATCCGAGACCATCCTGAACGACGACCACTTCGGACTTGACAAAGTCAAGAAACGGATACTCGAGTACCTGGCGGTTCTCAAGTTGAAGGGTGACATGAAAGCTCCCATCCTGTGCTTCTATGGACCTCCGGGCGTTGGAAAGACGAGTCTTGGCAAGAGCATCGCGCGCGCACTCGGACGACGGTTCGTGCGGATGAGCCTGGGCGGTGTTCGTGATGAGGCCGAAATTCGTGGCCACCGTCGAACCTATGTCGGTGCCCTGCCCGGTCGTGTGCTACAAGGCATGAAGAAGGCGGGCACGAGCAACCCGGTATTTATGCTGGACGAGGTGGATAAGCTTG
>JBFIPX010000126.1:0-9360 GCA_041609895.1 Rhodothermales bacterium | reverse complement strand
TGGATGGCGGCGTTTCCGGATTTCAAGGTCTTCTACGTAGAGACTCCAAAACGGGTCGCAGTGCTGCGACGCCGCCCTCGAGACGAGACAGAGGGCGAGGCGGCTCGCGCCCGCCGCTGATCTGCCCAACTGATCATCTGTGTGCTGCCCCACAGCAGCCGGTCATGCTATGACGATATCACGAGCCAAGGTCCGGGATCTACTCCAGTCGAAGCTCGGCCAACTCGTCGTGAAGACCGTACGGGTCGTTTTTGTAGTTGGCGTATTGGGGCTTCTCTTCTACCAACTCTCGTCGATAGGCTGGAAGGAAACGTGGAAAGCACTTCCAACGACGCCCTGGTTCTACGTCACGCTCATAGCGATCTACGTACAACTCCCGATCGTCGAGATGTTCATCTATCGCGGCTTGTGGAAGGACCGCCCCGCAGGTCTGCTGGGTGTGCTATTTCGGAAACGCGTGTTGAATGCGGACGTCGTGGGGTATTCGGGTGAGATCTATCTCTACATGTGGTCGCGCGAGAAGGTTGGCGTTGGAGAGTCGATGCTGCTTCACAGCATCAAGGACAACGCTGTGGCCTCGTCAATCGCCTCCACGGCGATGGCGGTTCTGTTGCTTGCCGTATTCCTGTACACCGATCAGATAGCCTTTCTGGAACTGATCGGAAATCCACGCCCTGTCTATCTGCTGGGTGGACTCGCCGTCCTTGCTGTCGTATTCCTCGTCATCTTTCGGTTTCGACGCACACTGTTCGGGATGGCCGCGAAGGTGGTCGGTTACCTGATCGCCACCCACTCAGTCCGACTTACGGTGGTCCATGTTCTCCAGGTATTGCAATGGTGGGTAGTGTGGCCCCAGGCCCCTCTAAAGGTGTGGGCGACGATGCTGGTTATCGCGACAATCACGAATCGACTGCCGCTGTTGCCCGCGAAGGATCTCATTGGGGTGAGCGCCATCCTTGGAACGGTCGGCATGCTCGATGTCCCAGAGGCTGTGGTCGCTGGAATGCTTCTTTCGAGAAGCGTGATTGACAGAATCCTGAACCTGATAGTCTTTGGCGCCTCATACTTGACGGATGACTCGGTAAGACGACACGATAGCGAGCCGGACGCGCTGCCTCCGGCGACAGCTAAATCCGACTCGAAGCAAACGGGAGTCATGCGGTGAAGGGAACGGCGAACGGGGAACGCTCGGCACGGTGCTTTGGTAAAAAACCGCTTACTTTGGCTACGATGATCGCGAGCGCGCAGCGCCATCAGGAACAGCGTATTTCCCATGAGTAGCGAGGGACTCTTGCACGACGGATCAAACGATCATGTGGGAACGGAATTCAGCGAAGTGTTTCGCCTACACGACGCCTTGCGCTCACGTGACCGCAGTGATGTCCCGGAGGGGTATGTCTTTCACAGTTATGGCGATGAAAAGCATACACGCCACGCGGCCGTCTCGGCGCTAACGATCCGGAGGTTTGATCCGGAGCGGCCGATCGCCATCTACTGCCCCAGCAATCATCGCGCGATCCTTGAGCAGTCCGGTGCAAAGCTTCTTTTCGACGTGGTCGAAGATTTGCCTGAGAAGCACCGCTCTATCACAGGCTTCAAGCTTCACCTCGACAGCTTTCTCCCCTTCGAGCGCAATTTGATACTCGACGCCGACATGATATGGTGTCGGAATCCGGATCCTCTGTGGCAACAGTTGTCAGCATATTCGTTTACCGCAACAGGACTTGACCGCGCAGACTTCTTCTTTGGAGGCCCGAAAGGACTCGGAGTCGTCTTCGATATTATTGCCGATCGCCGCCGACGCACGATGCGACGATTCGGACTAACATGGCTGCCCAGAGTGCAAGCGGGCATGGTGTACTCTCGCGATACGAGGCTTGCCGAAGAGGTGTGTGGTAAGGCGCGAGAATATCTGGATCGACGACGCGAGACGCATTTCCGCAGTAGGCTGGATGAGGGCCGCACCGAGGAGTCATGCGAGTGGAGCATGGCCATGGCGATGAGTAGCCTCGATCTTCCCATACATCCGTGGTTTCAAAGCTTCAACTCACCGCAGCTCGACTACATTACGGGGATGGTGGAACACGATGCGGACTTTCGGAAGGTATCGTGTCGCTATTACTGCGATCGTCGGGTCTATGCACTTCGCGGGATTCCGAACACCAGGCTCCGATCGGCGCTCATCTCTCTAGCAACGAGAGTGCCGGGTCGTTGTGACTACCACGACGTAACTCCGTTTGCGCTCCACTTCGGCTGGTACCACGAGAAGCCGACGTTTTGGGACTTTGCGGATCGAGCCTGGAATGGACTTGTCCAGGCTGCGCGTACAGTGGCGGAAGAGACCGAGAGCGCCTGAGACGCCCGCAGATAGAGAGCCTAGCTGCCAACCAGTTCGATGTCGTCGAAATCCGCAGTCGCGCGCGATTCGGTGTCGTCCGAGTCTCCCCACAATCGAATCGATAGGGGATTTCTCGGCGGCTCCTTCCCAAAAGCAGCACGATAGTCGGACGCGACGTCGCGTTTGATGGTTCTCCATTTCCCGATCCCGTCAAGTCCACTCGATGCTACGATCGCTTTCAGACTGCCAAAATCGACGATTGTCCCAACGGGCAACGTACTGCTATAGGTGTACTTGATGGTCTGAGGACGTTTGAGAATCAGACCCTCTATGGAGAAGATCACGTATACGGCGGCTCCGGTGTCGTTGAGGCTCTTCTTGTCTTCTCGCGCGCCAGTCGGCAGCTCGTGCGCCCTCCAACGCCACTGCAGGAATGGGTGGGACTTGAGGTCCCAACTGAACCCCTCCGGCTCATTCGCCATCGTAAGATGGACGGCCTCGCCCTCCGTATAAACGCGAAGTATCGACTCGGAGCCGTCCTTGACGACGTAGAATTTTTCCTTCGGCCGCATGTGAACCGGCTCCAGTGGATGTAGCTGTCGACTCAATAGGTATTTCCATTTGACGGGCAGCCCTCCGTCCTGGTATGACTCAAAATCATCGATCACAACGCGATCTTGAGGTGCGTCAGTGCTGTTTGGCCCTGAGTACGTTGCCTGTCCACTCGCCGCCGGCGCAGCCAACAGAAACGCGATCAGAACGACCCCGACCGAAGCCGCTTTGTTAATAATCATGTGGACCAAAGTGTGCGTCATGAAGAGCGCTCTGACAACTCCTTGTCGCGGCGTTTGACAAGGCTAGTCATCAGCGCGTCGAAGCCGCGCTTCCTGACGACCGACTGAAACGAGCGGGCGTAGCCATCTGCAGTACTGACGTCATCCAGCACGATGTCATTGACGTGCCAGTCTCCGTCGCGAAACGCCATTGAGTACACCACCTTGGTCGGCACGTCCTTGTATAGCGTCGTGGTGGTTACCGTTGCGTGATCACCCTCAACGACAACGTCGTCATAAGTGACCTTGGATCTATAGACTTCGAGGTTTGCGAGCGACTGGCTGCGCACGATATCCGCAAAGACACTAACGAACTTGTCGCGCTGGTCAGAAGTCAGTGGCTCCCAGTGGGGTCCGAGTGCACTGCGGCTCATCTCCTCAAAGTCGATGACGCCGTTGATCACATCCTTAAGCGTCTCCCGCTGTGCCTCGCTCAAATCATCGCGCACGCCGATGATCTTCTTGATCTGCGCATCTCTCTCCTGAAGCATCTGCTTCACCGCGTCCGGCGTCTTTTGGGCGCTGGACACCGGCGGAGCCGTGCCGAGTAATGTAGCAAGCAGAATCGTGGTTATGCTTCTGTACAGCATTGTGGACAAGATTTCCATTTATCCCTGGTCACAAACGCGAAATAGCCGATAGCTACCGCTCACTACTCTTAATCTTCAACAAGCGTGCCGGTTCGAAGCTCGTCGATCAACACACCACACGCCCGGTAGAGCTTTAGCACCGCCATGTTGTACTCAAATACCGCCTGGTACTCTGCCGCTTGCAGCTGGAGGTTCGACTGCACTGCCCGGACGAGGTTCTCGGTATCGCCGAGATCGAGGTCGAAATTAACAGACTCGAGCTGCAGCCATTCCTTGCTGAGCCGCAGCGCTTCTTGCTGAGCCTCCATGGCCGCCCGGGCGATCCGAAGCCCGCGGTATTTGTCTTCAACCTCGAACCGGATGAGTTGATGAAGCCCCTCGAGCTGGAACTCGACTTCATGTTGCTGGGCGCGGGCGCGTTCCACCTTCGCCTTCGTTTGAGCGAAGTTCAGTTGCAGCCTGAACCCCAAACCTGCCTCAAGAGAAGAACCTAGAAGTCGGTCGCTGATGTATGGATTCCGCTGGCGGAAACGATTGGGTGACGCCGAGAGTCGATACTTTCCGCCTGCGAACAACTTGGGATAGAAGTCGGATTTGGCAACAGCGACCAACGCCTCACGCGCCCGAATACCGGCGAGCGCCTGTTCTATCTCGGGACGATTGGCGAGCGCCAGCCGCATATAATCCTCTAGGCCCCGGTCATCGACCGCTATGGGCAAGAGATATGCGTCCGCCACCGCTACACGGATGTCCTCCGGCAGGAATAGCTGTCTCCGTAGTGCCATTTCGGCCGTTCTGAGTCGCTCATCGACCTCCACGACACGGCGCTCAAACTCTTGCTCGGTAATGAGCACCTGGAACAGGTCGGCATCGTCGACATCTGGCGCTCCCTCTTCGAGAAGGCGATTGATTTCACGCTTGGCGCGGGCAACTACATCGCCGGCATCATTCGCTACACGCTTGAGGCCTTCGGCGAGCAATAGCGAGTAGTAGGACTCGGCCGCGCGGAAGGCTACTTCAATCCGGGTTTCGTCGACAGACGCTTCCTCAGCCGCGGCGGCTTCGCGGGCGGCCCTGATGCTGCCTCCCAACTGTCCCCAAGTGTAGATCGGCTGGAGTGCATTTATCTCGATCTCGTTGAACATTCCGAGTTTCTCCCAATCGTTCCGAACATCCGGATCGAGGTAGAGCTGATCTGTAGGCGTGTCGTTGGGATTGTCGAGGGCCGGAGAGGCCGAGTGAGCGGACGTGAAGGAGAACTCGGTCAAGAAACGACTCGCCTTTGCCAGGTCGGTTCTAGCCTCTGCCGACTGCTGTCTCGAAAGCTCGGCGGCCACCTCCGGGCTCGCTTCGAGAACCCGAGAGATGGTCTCGCGCAAAGAGTACTTCACAGTGTCCGGACCGGCGAAGCTCGCCGACTGGCCGCTCGCAGAGAACGGACACAGGGCCAGAGACACGCCGAAGATCAGTCGCCCCATCCGCGATAGCAGAAATCGGAAACGTGACATGAGTACACCGGAAGTTTGGAGTGCGTCGACGAGGGAGTGAACCATTACAAAAATAATTCCTTTATTGGTTCACCGTCAGTCCGGGCTTTCTAGAGTGGTGTAAGATGGCGCCAAGGTCCACGCCCCCGAAGCGACTTGGATCCGTACTTCAGGGACTTATCGATCAACTGGGTATTCGCGGCAAGTTGAAGGAGGCGTCTGCCGTAGATGCCTGGTATGAGGTCGCCGGTCCGTCAGTAGCCGCTGTGACCGACTCCGCATGGATGTCGCGGGGCCGGCTATTTGTCAAAATCACCTCACCTACGTGGAGACACGAACTGAGTCTTCAGCGGGAGGAGTGGAAGGCACGGATTAACAAACAAGTCGGAAGTGAGGTCGTTCGCGAAATTGTTTTTCGCTAGCAACCGTGTTGGTGGCAACGCGGGGATTGGTTCAGTCTGCGTACTTTTTGAAGATCACGGTCGTGTTGTGACCTCCAAACCCGAATGCGTTGCTGACCCCAACGTTGACCGTACGATTCTGCGCCTCATTGAACGTGTAGTTCAGATCACATTCGGGATCCGGATTCTCGAAGTTGATCGTCGGCGGAACGCGATCATGCTTTATTGCTAGAATCGTTGCCACGGCTTCGACGGCCCCGGCCGCACCCAGAAGATGACCGGTCATACTTTTGGTCGACGACAGGTTCATTTCGTAGGCGTAGTCACCAAACACGGCCTTGATTGCCTTGGTCTCGGCGACGTCTCCAAGGGGCGTCGACGTACCGTGCATGTTGAGGTAATCAACATTCTCGGGCTGAAGACCTGCGTCTCTCAGTGCCGTCTCCATCGCCAGCCTCGCACCTCTGCCCTCTGGATCGGGCGCTGTAACATGATGCGCGTCGGCACTCATTCCGATTCCAACAACCTCCGCATGTATTCTCGCGCCGCGCGCCTTGGCTGAGTCAAGTGCTTCGAGGTACAAAGCGCCGGCACCTTCGCCCATGACGAACCCGTCCCGCGTTACATCAAACGGGCGACTGGCAGTCTCGGGCGCGTCGTTGCGCGTAGACAAGGCGCGAGACGCATTGAATCCGCCAATGCCCATTTCCGTGATACTTGACTCCGATCCCCCGCAGACGGCCGCATCGGCCAACCCGCGTTGAATCATCATGAAGGCATCCCCGATGTTGTTGTTGCCGGTGGCACACGCGGATACGACGCAGTAGTTCGGGCCACGGAAACCGTGCTCGATCGATATGTACCCAGGCGCGATATCGGGAATAAGCATCGGAATGAAGAAGGGAGAGAGCCGCCTGACGCCCTGCTCAAGGTAGGTCTGAACCTGATCGGTGAACACCTTGATTCCACCGATTCCGCTCCCGAAAATCACGCCGATCCGATCCTTCTCCTCCTCCGTGAGCTCAGAAGAGTCGACTCCTGCATCCGAGATGGCCTGGTTCGCTACGACGATTGCATATTGACAGAAGATGTCGAGTCGACGGGAAAGCTTGCGATCGATATGATCATTGACATCGAACCCCTTCAGCTCACATGCAAACTTCGTCACGAAGTTATCGGTGTTGAAGTAGGTGATCGGAGCTGCACCACTCCGCCCCTCCATCATGGCGGTCCAATACTCCTCGACGGATAGACCGATGGGGGTCAAGACCCCCATTCCGGTAACTACTACCCTTCTTCCGTTTTGCATCGCGCGGTCGGGACTGGTGCTAGAAAGCTACTGACCCGTCTTTTCGGTCAAATACGTCACCGCGTCTCCCACGGTCGCGATGTTCTCAGCCTCTTCGTCCGGAATCGTGAGATCAAACTCTTTCTCGAACTCCATGATCAGTTCGACGGTGTCAAGTGAGTCTGCGCCCAGATCGTTGGTAAACGATGCCTCGGGTGTGATGTCCGATTCGTCAACTCCGAGCTTCTCCACGATGATAGCGGTCACCTTTGAGGCAATATCATTTGCCATAGGAAAGGCCTCCATGAAAATGGTACTTTGTTCGATTCCAAACGTGATTCGCGTGGGAGCCAGCGCGGGTCCTCGTTACGCGAGATTTCACATTCCGGGCTAAAATAACTGTTGTCACACTCGATAAGCAATTTGACACCCAGCCTACATCCAGACTTCGAAATAAGCGATTCATAGGTTGTGACTGCCACAAACGGCAGGTGAACCTATCAGTATCAAAAGGCGTTCGCACCTGCATCCGTTACAACTTTCAAGGGTCACGCTCTCGGGTCCCCCGGTTCAGCAAACACCTAACCACGCACGTATGGCATATCTCTTCACTTCCGAATCCGTCTCCGAGGGACACCCGGACAAAGTAGCAGATCAGATTTCCGATGCGATTCTGGACGCGTTCCTGTCGCAAGACCCGGAGAGCCGAGTAGCAGTCGAGACCATGGTGACTACCGGGCTTGTCGTGCTCTCGGGTGAAGTTCGATCGAAAGCGATCGTCGACGTGCAGGAGATAGCGCGAGATGTGATCAGGGAGATCGGTTATAATGATCCAGCCCTGAGGTTTGACGCGGATTCGTGCGGAGTACTGAGCAGCATCCACGAGCAAAGCGCGGACATAGCGATGGGGGTGGACGGATCCGGCGAGACCGGAGCCGGCGATCAGGGTATGATGTTCGGATATGCCTGCCGCGAAACGGATGAGCTGATGCCCATGGCGATCACGTTTTCGCACGGTCTGGTCCGGGAACTGGCCCACTTGCGCAAGGACACGAAGGCCATGCCGTATCTCCGTCCGGACTCGAAGAGTCAAGTTACGATCGAGTATGAGGACGACCGAAAGACGCCGCGCCGAGTTCACACGATTGTCTTGTCAACGCAACATGATGAGGACGTCTCTCAGGAGAAGATTCATCATGACGTCCGCGAGCTCCTGATCCCGTGCGTCATTCCGCAGGATCTCATCGATGACGACGTCATCCTGCACGTAAACCCGACAGGTCGATTCGTAATCGGCGGACCACACGGAGACGCCGGCCTCACAGGTCGCAAGATCATTGTAGATACGTACGGGGGGCGCGGTGCACATGGTGGTGGAGCGTTTTCCGGAAAGGATGCGACCAAGGTGGACAGGTCTGCCGCGTACGCCGCGCGTCACGTCGCAAAGAACATCGTCGGAGCGGATCTGGCGGACGAGGTGGAAGTGCAGTTGGCGTACGCCATCGGCGTCTCGGAACCGGTTTCAATAGATGTTAACAGCTTCGGAACGGGTGCGGTGAGCGATCACCATCTCGTCGAACTGGTAAAAGAATTATTCAGTCTCAAGCCGGCGGAGATTATCGATAAATTGGATTTAAGGAAGCCGCGATTCCGTCGTACGGCCGCGTATGGCCATTTTGGGCGATCAGAATTCTCGTGGGAGAAACTCGACAGGGTGGATGCTCTGAAAGCAGCAGTAGCGGCCCTGGTTTAGCACGGCTCACTATTTATAGCTGTGACGCTATTGTCGATAACGGGAACAGCGAGCTTTTCTTAAGAAACGATGCTCCTCGCGCCGGAAGGGACCCGACGGCAGCCGGGGCATTGGCCGTTTTGCTGATAATTAGTTCATGTTGAGGAAATTTACTTCTGTTGCGGTCGCGTGCTTGCTATGGTCCGGTCTATCCGAGCAGGTCCGGGCGCAGGACATGGATCGCCGTCCAACCGAGGAAATCTTTCGCTCGGACGTACGCGACGTTCTTAGCCGCGAGGACAAGTCGCTTGCGATCGAAACCCGCAGACAGGGCAATTATCGTGTCGACGTTGGAAATGGGGTACGGCGGGCTACCTATGCAATAAGTGCGCGCATCGCTTCGGCTCAAACGCCCGTTGAGGCCGCTCGAAGCTACCTTGCCGAGGTCCGGAACGAGTATGGACTTGCCGAATCTGGAAACCTCGAGCTGGTATCGGTACGGTCAACCGGCAGATCACATCATGTCCTCTTCCAGCAGTACATAGCGGGCCTCCCGGTATATCGGCGATTCTTGAAAGTAAACCTGGACGCAGACTTACAGCCGACCATGTCGGTCAATGGCGTCGCGCCGGGTCTCGGTAGCCGTGACGTTCCGCAAGCAACCGTTTCGTCTTCGCTGGCGATGGACGTC
>JBFIPX010000125.1:0-9388 GCA_041609895.1 Rhodothermales bacterium | reverse complement strand
GCAACCCCGAAGCATAGTTCGCTGCGTAGACGAAATCGCCCTTGACGTAGAGATTGTGATCAGTGGCGGTGTTGTCGCTCTCCCACACGGTCGCTAGCTGCGGATCGTCCAGATCGGTTACGTCCCAGATAAGCATCCGCGTGTTCACTGCAAACCCGAGTTCGTCGAGTTCGTCGCCCAGGATGAAGTAGCGGTGGTCCTCCGTGAGCCAGCCCTGATGCGCGTACTGCAACAGCGGATATTCGGCCCGTGCGATTTCGAACGGGTTTGACTTGTCAGTAACGTCGGCGATGCCCAACCCATCCTCCTCGTTGGCCGTGAAGCAGATCTCACCGCCCTCGTAGTCGAGATCCGGACCTGTGTAGTTCACGCAGTGCAAGTCGTGCACCTGGACCGCGGGGTCGTTGAATGTCATGCAGCCCGAGAATGCTGGATTCAGCGGGTTGGTCAGGTCGACCATTGCGATGCCGTTCCGTCCGCACGTGCCGCTCGCGAGTCCGCCATACAGAAAGCCCGAGTCCGCGTTAATGGCAATGTTGTGCGCGTCTCCTATGAAGTCGTTCGTAGCGAGGTCCGGACCGAAGGTGACGGGCGGACCGGTCACGTTTCGGAGACGCGTCAGGTCGAACACCTGTATTCCTCCCCCTCCTGCGTTGTCAGCGACAACGTAGGCGGTGTTTGCGTAGACCTTGACATCTCTCCACGTTGTGCCAAACGTTGCCGTCGGCATCTGGCCGAGATACTGCGGGTTGACCGGGTCCGAAATGTCGACGAACGAAAGTCCGTCCACCCGCGCAACCAGCGCATACTCTCTGCCGGTCTGCGGGTCCGTCCAGCCCCAGAGGTCGTTAACCGGGGAGTTGCCGAGCACCTCGAACGGCAGATAGGAAAGGAGATCGATGCTGTTGCAACCGAAAGGTCCCGCAGCACCGTTCGAGCAGGCTCGTACCTCGCCGGTCAGCGCAACACCTAGCTCTTCGGAAGCCGGAATCCAGTCGTTGACCGCATCTTCCCAATCCGAGTTCGCGGAGCCGGCTGCGAAGTAGTAGGCATATAGGCGTTCGGACGCAGTAGGTCCCCGGCCTTCGTTAAGAGCGTACTCGTCAAGGTTGAAATCGCACTCACTCCCGCCCTCCGAAAACACTAGGATCGCCATGCGCCTGTCGTCGGCCGGGTCGTTCGGCGTTCCCGGAGGCACGGGCCCGATATCCCATATCTCGATTGGGAATTGTACGATGCGCCCGCTCGTGAATGCCTGGTATGCGAGCGACCCTGTCTCTGTAAACCGGATTTCGAATGTGTTGGGGGCGAACTCGGGGATTGAGCCTTCCGATCGGGTGATCGGCAGATCGGCTGGTATCGTCCAGTGTCCAGAACTCGACAGGAAAGGCTCCTCAACAATTCGTTCGCCCATCATGCAACCGTTGCCGTTAGGTCCTGCAGGACATGGGTCGGCGCCGCCAGGCCCCGCCACCTCAGTTATCGCGCGAACCGTGTCGGACGAGCCGTTGGAATCGAAGTCGCCCATGAACTCCAGCGGATCGCTGTAGAAGCGGACGACGGTCCCGGCAGCAGGTGCTCCTGATAGTGAGCCCTGAAACATCTCTCGTTGCAGCGGTCGTGCGCTGAAATCGATGTGCGAGAGCACGCTTCCAGCCACCTTGCCGCGGCCAAGGCACTGAACGGCCCCGCTGGATGCAGCTGTTATGGCACTGATGCTCGCGCGCGGCTTCCCCCCTGGTTCTTGCGTGGCGGCGTCAAGTCGAGGCTCGAAGAGAAGGGCCGGTTGGGCTCTGGAAGTCTGGGTACCGACCGCCGATGCAGCGAGAGCGAATGCGAATGTGAGTGCGAAGACAGGGTATAGACAGAATCGATGCACGGCGTGAGGGAGTTTGTGTTTGGAGAAGTGTCGGCTTAGACCGGCCGGCGTCCGGCAATTGCCATCTCTTAACGCGAGTCTCGTCTCGAGGGTCGCCAGGGCATCGGAAAGTGCCTGTTGCGCCCGATTTCGGGCTTCGGCGGCTTTCATTGAGACTTATCGAAAGTGGGACCCGCCGGTGGTTTTGCCTCAAGCGATTCGTATCTTGGTAAGCTACATAAAGCCCGGCCCTGGCGGGCTTGATTTTGAATACATCACGACGACGATAAGATGAAGCGCACGTACCAGCCAAGTCGCCGCAAGAGAGCGAACAAGCACGGCTTCCGCTCGCGCATGGCTTCCAAGAATGGTCGGAAGGTGCTCGCGCGGCGCAGGGCCAAGGGCCGGAAGAACCTGAGCGTAAGTGACACCCGCAGCGGAAAGTAATGCTGAGGGGTCGAACGCTGGCCGGTACAGATTCCCCGCTTCACATCGGCTGAAACACAGACGTCTGATTCGGGCGCTGTTTGATCGGGGCGCCGCCGACGTTCACCGTAGTTCATCGGGTACGATCCTGGCCGTCTACAGGTTTGTCCCGCAAGCCGACCTTCCCGACCTGGCCGCAAACGTTCAAGTCGGGTTTTTTGTTGGCCGCAAGGTGGGAGGGGCCGTTATTCGCAACAAAGTTCGCCGCCGCATGAAGGAGGCCTATCGCATTTATCATCGTGATCTGGTTGACGCTATGTCCGGGCGGCCGTGCTTGTTGTCACTGGGACTGGTTTTCCGCGGCAGCGAGATCGCGTCGTGGCCGACGGTTTCGGCCGATGTGGCAAGGGCTGTGGGAGTCGTTTTGCAACACGTGAACAAGCGCGGGCCTACATCGGAACCGCCCTCTATCCCTCAATCCGGTTGAAAGTTTGGTGCGCACCGGAACTGCCATGAAGACCTCCCGTAACGCCGAAATCTGAGAATCCTCACCCTACAGGCGCCTCCTAGTGGATCGTAACACCGTAATCGCGACCGTTCTGATCGGCATCATTATGGTCGTCTGGCTCTATTGGATGGCGCCGCAGAACGTGCCGCCGCCCGATGATCCGGCTTTGGGGGAGGTTGACACCACCGGCGTTCCGGATACAGCAGTGGATGCGGCCCCGGACCTTCGCCGGCCATCGGAACCGCGCCAGGCCGCGGTCGACTCATCGCTCGCGGGAGCGCTGGAGGGGGAAGCTCGACAGGTGATGGTCGAGACCGACCTGTATGAGGCCGTCTACAGCACGCAGGGTGCGACGCTGACGTCGTTCAAACTGAAGAAATTTGAGCGGTCTGACCATGACGCGCCTGTCCAGATGGTGGATACCACCGGCCAGGGAGCGATCGCCCTCGTATTCACTAGTCCGGCCAGCCATTCGATTGACACACGTCAGTTGTTCTTTGAAGCCGACGCCACCGAACGGGTGGACGCTACGACGAATGAGCGAAGCGTGGTGTTCGAGGCGAAGCTGGGTGAGGGTGTCCTGCGTCAGACCTACACCTTCAAGCCGAAGACCTACGAGGTCGGGCTTCGCATCGAGACCGAAAACCCCAGCGCCTTTTCGACGGACCAGGGTTATGACCTTCTCTGGGACGGAGGTGTGCCCTTCGCCGAGGACGACCGTAAATCCGAGGGTACCCGCGCAGGCGCGTTCGCACGCAGCGGCGGCGAGGTCGAGGAGATCAACCTGAACTCGGATGCCTACGAAGAAAAGTCGTTCCGGGGTCGGGTCGACTGGGTCGCAGTCAAGAATCAGTATTTCACTGCGGCAATAATTCCGACGACGGAATCGGAAGGTGCAGAGCTGATCGGTGAGCGTACGGCGGAGCCGGAGGATCCGGCATTTTGGGAAGACTACGAAGTCAGTCTGCAGATGCCGCCCACTGCCGAGGCGGACGAGTTCCGGCTTTACATCGGGCCGATGGAATACTACCGCCTTTCGAGATACGACCTCGGTCTCTACGGTATGGTCGACTACGGCTACGACCTATTCGAGTGGATGACGAGGCCGCTGGCGAAATTCGTATTCATACCCATCTTCAACTTTCTCGGCGGCTGGTTGCCGAACTACGGTATCGTCATCATCGTGCTGGCGATCCTCATGAAGATCGTGCTGTACCCGCTCACGAAGGCGTCGTACCGTAGCATGGCGAAGATGCGGGACCTGCAGCCGCAGATGGAGGCGATCAAGGAGAAGTACTCCGACAATCCCCAGAAGCAGCAGGAGGCGATGATGAAGATGTACAAGGAGACCGGGGTCAATCCGCTCGGCGGATGTCTTCCGATGCTCCTGCAGTACCCGGTCATCATTGCCCTTTGGCAGTTCCTTCCCCAGTCGATCGAAATCCGGCAGAAGGGTTTTCTCTGGGCGGCCGACCTGTCCGCGCCCGATAAGATTCTGCAGCTGCCATTCGAGATTCCGCTATACGGAGACTTCGTCGCCGGATTCACTTTGCTGATGGGGCTTTCGATGGTGGTGCAGATGCGAATTCAGATGGCGTCGACGCCGTCCAACCCACAAACAAAGATCTTCATGTATGTCATGCCGGTGATGATCTTTGCGATCTTCAACCGGTTCGCCTCCGGCCTCAGCCTGTACTACCTATGCTACAACGTCTTCACCGCCATCCAGCAGAAGTTCATCAACAAGTCGATTGAGCGGGAAAAGGAGGCGGCGAGTAACGGGCAGGGTACGAAGCGCGATGCGCGTAAGGCGGCAAAAGGAGGCGCGAAGAGAAGCAAGAGCGCCGGTGGCAAACGGTCCACCGGGAAGCAGCGCATTCGCAAATAGGACCCGCGTTTGAAGACGGGACGGAGCGCGGTTCTCAAATCATGTCTGGTGCCCCCGGAGATACCATCGCAGCCATCGCGACCGCACGCGGCCGCGCCGCGCTTGCGATCATACGGCTGTCCGGCTCCGATGCCGTCAGGATCGCCGCATCGCGTTTCGCGGGCAAAGACCTTGCTGCGGTCGAGGCGCAGACGATGCACTTCGGCCGTTTTGTAACCGAGGACGGTACGGAAATCGACCAGGTGGTAGCCTCCGTTTTTCGTGCGCCACGGTCGGCGACGGGTGAGGATGTCGTCGAATTTTCCTGCCACGGTGGTGACTTTGCGCCGCGGCTCGTGCTGGGCGAGCTGGTACGTGCCGGCGCCCGTATGGCTGAGCCGGGCGAGTTCACGCTGCGAGGGTTTCTTAACGGCAAGCTGGATCTTGCGCAGGCGGAGGCTGTGGCCGACCTGATTCACGCCTCCTCCACCCTAGCCCACCGCACCGCTGTTTCGCAGCTGGAGGGTCGGTACTCTGAGGTGCTGTCGTTGCTGAGATCGGAACTGTTGGAGTTGTGTTCGTACGTGGAACTGGAGCTCGACTTCTCCGAGGAAGACGTCGAGTTTGCGGATCGGGATCGCATGATGGATCTCCTGTCGCGCGTCGAGGAATTTGCGAGTTCGCTTTTGGACTCGTACCGGACCGGCGCGATGATACGAGACGGCATCCGCGTGGTCATCGCGGGGCGACCCAACGCCGGCAAGTCGACGCTGATGAATGCGCTCCTGGGTCGAGACCGCGCCATTGTGAGCGACACGCCCGGCACGACGCGCGACGAGATCGAGGCCGAGCTGGAGATCGAGGGACTTTTGTTTCGATTCGTGGACACGGCAGGTCTTCGGGAGGCGGCCAACCTCATCGAGGCAGAGGGTGTGCGGCGCGCGCACTCGAGTATCTCGGGAAGTGACGTCCTCCTCTACGTATACGATCTGCAGCGAGGGATCGACGGCGACGAAACCGAGTTTCTCATGCGTACACTGTCCGAGAATCTGGCGACTCCAGTGGTCCTCGTGGGCAACAAAGCAGATCTCGAAGCGCCAGCGCCCGACCTGCCGGAGGACCTAAGGCACGCCCCGTCCGTTCAAGTGTCCGCGCTGAAGGGCCTGTCCACCTCAGAGGAGACCGCCGGGATCGTGGATCTATTGATCGAGGTCGTGGATCGTGATCTGAGCGATACGGTCGCTTCGCCGGTCGTAGTCAACGAGCGCCACCGAGGGCACCTGGAGAAGATCGTCGAGGCTGTTCGGTCGGCGCGGGCATCCGTCGAGGCAGGCATGACCGGAGACGTATTGGCGATAGACCTTCGGACTGCGCTGCAGGAACTGGGCGCAATCACGGGCGAGATTACCAACGAGGACGTGCTGGATCAGATCTTCTCTCGCTTCTGCATTGGAAAGTGATGCCGACTGACTACTTTACATATGATGTGATCGTGGTAGGTGGCGGCCACGCCGGATCCGAGGCGGCTGCTGCTGCTGCCAACATGGGTGCGCGAACGCTGCTGATCACGATGAACCTTCAGGCCATCGGCCAGATGTCCTGCAACCCTGCCATCGGCGGAATCGGTAAGGGCCAGATCGCGCGCGAGATCGACGCGCTCGGCGGATTGATGGGGCGAATCACAGATCGGTCCGGCCTTCAGTTCCGGATGCTCAATCAGAAGAAAGGGCCGGCCGTGTGGAGCCCGCGCGCCCAGTGCGACCGGATGATGTATGCCGCCGCCGTCAGGGAGACGCTGGAGAACACGCCGAATCTGTTCATGCGATCGGACATGGTGACCGAAGTCGTCGTCGAGGACGGTCGGATTTGTGGCGTCGTTACGCAGCTGGGCAGGAGGTTTGACGCCGGCGCAGTGATACTTACGAGCGGCACGTTCATGAACGGGGTCATTCACATCGGGGACCGCAATTATGGTGGTGGCCGGATGGGAGAACGCGCGTCGACGGGATTGACTGCCTGTCTTGAGCGGCTCGGCTTCGAGAGTGGCCGGCTGAAGACGGGTACGCCCCCGCGCGTGGACGGCCGGACAATCGAATACTCTTCGATCGAGGAACAGCCCGGGGATCCGGAGGCCAGTCCGTTCTCGTTTATGACCGATGCGCTGCCTTCAGAGCAGCTGAGTTGCTGGATCACGTACACCGACCCGGCGGTGCACGACAAACTCCGGACAGGCTTCAATCGCAGCCCCATGTTCGCCGGACGAATCGAGGGGCGCGGACCGCGATACTGCCCATCTATCGAAGACAAGATTGACCGTTTCGCGGACAAGAAAGAGCACCAACTCTTCCTCGAGCCCGAAGGGTGGAACACACACGAGGTGTACGTGAACGGCTTCTCGACGTCGCTGCCGGAGGACGTCCAGTTCGAGGCGTTGCGTCGGGTCCGCGGACTCGAGAACGTTCACATGCTGCGCCCTGGTTATGCGATTGAGTATGATTATTTCCCACCGCACCAGGTTCGTTATTCACTCGAGACCAAGCGCATCTCTGGTCTCTTCTTTGCAGGGCAGATCAACGGTACCACGGGATATGAGGAGGCTGCCGCCCAAGGCCTGATCGCCGGAATCAACGCCGTTCAGTTCTTGCGGGATCGGGAGCCCGTGGTTCTCAAGCGTTCCGAGGCGTACATCGGCGTGCTGATCGACGACCTGGTAGCCAAGGGGACGGAGGAACCCTACCGCATGTTCACGTCCCGGGCGGAGCATCGCATGCTGCTTCGCCAGGACAACGCCGATCTCCGACTCACCGCGCTTGGATACGAACTCGGCCTCGCAAGCAGAGAGCGATTCGAAAGGATGGATACGCGTCGGGAGGCGATAGCCGCCACGCGGGCCGCCGTCGAGTCTACTGCGCTGAAGCCCATAGAGGTCAACGGTTACCTCGAGTCCGTCGGGACGTCGCCGATTGACCGACCCGAGCGAATCGTCAGGCTGGCACTGCGTCCACAGGTGGTTCTCGGTGATCTGTTACGTCATGTCGGCAGGCGCGACGACATCGTGACGGAGGGTCCAGGCCGTGAGGATGTGGCCAGGCTGGTAGAGATCGAGCTTAAGTATGAGGGTTACGTGCAGCGTGAGCAGGACCTCGTGCGGAAGATGGAGCGGCTCGAGTCATGGTCGATACCGGGCGACTTCGACTACGCGGGTATCGACAATATCACCATGGAGGCGCGGGAGAAACTTGCCAAGATCCAGCCTGACAACCTCGGGCAGGCATCGAGAGTCAGCGGCGTGAGCCCCGCGGACATTTCTGTTCTCATGGTTCTCCTCAAGCGAGGTCGTCCAAGCCGTCGCGAGACGGTCTCGGCGTGAGGAGTTTGGCTGGCGATCGGTCGGTCCAGGGCCGGCTGTCGGGGTGGGACCCTGCTGCCTCATTGACGGATCGGGAGCGATCTCTTCTCACCGAGTACGTCGACATGCTGACTTCCTTCAACCGACGCGTGAATCTTGTTTCACGCGACTCCGTCGATGAGGCGTGGACACGACATGTGATCCATTCTCTGTTTCTTGGCGCGCGACGGTTTCCTCCCGGCTCAAGGGTTGTCGATTGGGGAACCGGTGGCGGTCTGCCCCTCATCCCCCTTGCGGTCACTCATCCTGACGTCAGGTTTGTTGGAATCGACGCGGTTGAGAAGAAGGTGCTCGCAGTGAGGACGATGATCCGGAGACTGCGCATCGACAACGCGGAGGTGTGGGCAGGGCGAGCGGAGGCGTGGCCAGGACGTACCCATTTCTCTGTGTCGCGAGCGACGGCTCCGCTTCTGACGCTTTGGGAATGGCACGAGCGGGTGGCGCTGGAGCATGAGCATACTGTCGACCGAACCGCTCATTGGTCGCAGGGGCTGATCTGCCTGAAAGGTGGGGATATAACAGAGGAGATCAAGGCCCTGGAGGCGACGCGTACGGGCATACGTATTCAGGTGCTCCCGCTTGATTCGACGATCCACGATGGGCAATTTCAAGACAAGATGATTGTCACCGCCACTCTGGCGTAGGAGATCCCGCGCGGGCGGTGTCGGCCTTGCCGCATTCTATTACCCACAGTTGTCGTAACAGTATGTCCCACAAGGAACGACGAAAGAATCGAACCGACCGGTTGTTTGAGATCGTCCTTCTGTTGAGAGGCCGTCGGCAGCTGACAACCCGCGATCTCGCCGAGCATTTCGGCGTTAGCCGCCGCACCATCTTCAGAGACCTCCGCACGCTGTCCGAATCGGGAGTACCGCTGACGTACGACGAGGAAGGCGGCTACGAGATACTCGACGGTTACCAGTTGCCGCCACTGATGCTCAGTGGCAGTGAAGCCTCGACCCTCCTGATCGGACTGGAGTTCATGAGGATGCAGTCGGATCCCGTACTGAAGAAGAACGCTGATCGGGTCGAGCTAAAGATCGAGGAGGTTCTCCCGTCCGACGTCAAGAAGTATATCGACGATCTCAAGGCGTCGACTATTCTCGACCCCTACTGGCTTCATACGGATTCGAACGATGGCGATGACGAGAGTCGGTGGCAGGAACTCAGCAGGGCGGTTACTGACCGGCGCGTCGTTTCGATGACGTACTTCGTCGAGAGTCGGGGCGAAGTCACGAAGCGTCAGGTCAACCCGCTGGGGCTCATCTACTACACGGATCACTGGAATCTTATCGCGTACGATAAGCTTCGAGACGACGT
>JBFIPX010000124.1:0-9527 GCA_041609895.1 Rhodothermales bacterium | reverse complement strand
GGCGACTACCTGCTGTCGTTGTCATACTCCCTGATAGCGCGATGCCCAGCGCACGCTCTCCCGCGTCTGCTCGCCATGTATCACGAAATGGTTTCGAGACTCTGCGAGGGACAGGTGCTCGATGCAGTCTTTGAGAATCGGACGTCTGTTTCGACCGATGAATACCTTCGGATGATCGACTACAAGACGGGAGCACTTCTCTCAGCTTGCATGAAACTGGGCGGCGTCATAGGGAATGCTGATCCCCGGACGATCGATCGACTGGGGTCGATTGGTATCGACATCGGGCGCGCCTTCCAGATAAAGGACGACCTCCTCGACCTTATCGCCGATGATCAACGTTGGGGAAAAAAACGGGGCGGTGACCTGATCCAGGCCAAGAAGACTTTCTTGCTTACGCGTGCCATGGAATCCGACGATCCGGCAATCCGAAAATGGTTTACGCCCGTTGCCGCGGGAGAAGGTTTGGCCGAAACTCAATTGGACGACGCTGAGGATCGTCTTCGATCCGCGGGCATGATCTCTGATGCGATCTCAACTATAGAGACATACTCTGACAAGGCGTCCGAAAGTATCATGACCCTGCCACAGAACGAATTCACCAGCGCACTCCAGCGTCTGGTGCGAATGCTTCGCGACAGACTGCACTAGAGCCTGCGAGAATAGCGCGGCCGTTCATAACTTGGCGGCCCAAGCCGATATATTCGACAGCACTCAGCAAGGTTCTCTAACACGCCCGGTATGCTTGTCAAGGAAGTAACGGTGACCAACAGAGCGGGAATACACACCCGCCCTGCCTCCATGATTGTCAGGGAGGCATCCCGGTTTAACTGCGACTTTTTCATACAGAAGGACGGTTATGAGATCAACGGCAAGAGTATCATTGGGGTGATGACGCTTGCGGCAGAACAGGGTGCGACCCTGTCATTGGTCTTTGACGGCGACGATGAAGCTGATGCCGCACAAGCCATCTCCGACCTCTTCAAGAGCGGATTTGGAGAGGTGAAATAGGTCGGCGACACCGACTTCGAAACGTTACCACGTTCGGTTTTCGATCCATTGATTTTGCGAAACGAGAACTCAGATAGCCGGGAACTGAACACCCAACTTGAAGGCATTGGTGTATCGCCTGGAATCGCTATTGGACCCGCCTACATCTATACTCGGCGGTCGCACGATATCGAAGACGACCGCATCGATGAAAGCCTCGTTGATACCGAGCTTCAACGGCTTGATGAAGCGGTAGCCCGGTCTGAACGTGACCTGAAAAAGATCGCAAGTGTAGCAGAGGAAAAGCTGGGTGAGCCGAGCGCTGATATCTTTCACGCTCAACTGGAGATGCTGCGCGATGAGGAAGTGCTCTCGTCGATAGCCAAGTGCGTACGGCGAGATCAGTGCAATGCAGCGTACGCGGTCTGGAACGTGCTGGAGGATTATCGGAAGCGTCTCCTGGCCAGCGACAGCGAGTACTTCCAGGAACGCGCAAGCGACATCGCCGACATTGCGGACCGCATCATCCGACATCTCAGACGTGAGAAGTTCTTTTCGAAGATCCACCGCGATTCAGTTGTTTTTGCAGAGAATCTGTCTGCTGCGGATATCGTCCTGTTTTCGCGCCGTGGCATTCTCGGATGCGTTACCGACTTCGGTGGTGCTACTTCCCACGTCTCGATAATGGCTCGCGCGCTTGGACTTCCCGCCGTGGTTTCAACACACGGTGCTACAAATAGGGTACGCGAAGGCGATCAGGTCATTCTGGACGGGCTGAAGGGCAGGGTCTTCGTCAATCCGGATGAAACAACCGTCGACAAATACCTCGATCGACGCGCGCGGTATGAGCGCCTCGTAGAAGAGCAACGCCAACTTACGCATCTGCCTGCGGAAACCGTTGATGGGCATCGCATTTCTCTTGCGGCCAATCTTGAGTTCAGGACTGAGGTGCCACAAGTGCGGGAGTTCGGCGCCGACGGTATCGGACTGTTTCGTACAGAGGTCCTCTTTCTGATGGAGGGGCGGCTTCAAGTTTCGGAGGAGGAGCAGTTTGAGGAGTACAGGAGTATCGTCGAGTCGGTAGAGTCAGGGGTCACGACCTTTCGAGTACTTGATCTTGGTGGTGACAAGATGCTACCGGTTGCACACCGGGAATACAACCCGTTCCTCGGTTGGCGGGGCGTACGAATCCTTCTCGACAAGCCGGAACTGCTGCGTCCGCAACTAAGAGCACTGCTGCGGGCAAGTTCATTCGGACAGATCCGAATACTTGTCCCGATGATTAGCGACCTGAAAGAGATCAGAGACTTCAAGTCCGTTCTGCAAGACGTGATGCAAGAACTGGACGCCGAGGAAGTCCCGTTTGATCGCGACATCAAGCTCGGCGTGATGGTAGAGGTACCGTCCGTGGCAATCATGGCCGACGCGTTCGCCGCCGAGGTTGATTTCTTTTCTCTCGGCACAAACGACTTGACGCAATACGTACTTGCAGTTGACCGCGGTAACGATCTCGTCGCGGAAAGGTACCATGAGCTGCACCCCGCTGTCCTGCGAATGATCAAGGCCACTGTCGATGCAGGTCGAAGGAATGAAATACCCGTGAGTCTCTGTGGTGAGATGGGTTCGAACAGTTCGTTCGTCCCGATCCTTGTGGGTCTCGGTCTCAAAGAAATCTCGGCGTCGCCCGTTTACATTCCCAGTGTGAAGAGACTAATTCGAGCTATCAGTTTAGAGGAGGCGGAACAACTCGCGGACCAGGTGCTTCAGGTTGACGACACGGCACACGTCGTCCAGATACTTGAACGGTGGCTCCGCGACCACCCGTTCGATCTGACGCATTTTCTTGGGGATGAGTTGACGCCCCTTTCCGCGAACGGAGGCGATGGCGAGCTGGCACCGGCACCGGGGTCTGAGTAGGCGGCGAGTTTCATACTGACACGGTGGGCGCTCACCTAGATTGCCGGCGTTATTACAGCCTATCGACATGATCGGAGCTCATCTCCTCATCTCGGCCTCCGGGCCGTCCAAGCCGAGGTCCAGTTTCCGCACCGAAGCTGAATAGGCATTCTCTTCGTGAGTTCGAAATCGACGGCCAACCATTCCCATCCCGGCGGCCCCTTGGGGCGATTTCCAGTACCTTGGGGAACGGCGCACCGCACGTGACGTAGCGAATTATCTGTATGGCCACCCACTTCGATTGTGCGAATCATCTGGCAATGTTTTTTCGGCGACAACAACTAGTCGTTCTGATCGGCCTGCTCTCGTTTGCCGCGGTACCGACCGTTGATGCACAGTTCGGTTTCTACCACTTCGGTCGCAATAAAATTCAGTACGAGGATTTCGACTGGCACATCCTTCAGACCGAGCATTTCGATGTCTACTACTACGTCGAAATGCAGGAACTGGCAGAGCACGGTGCCGCCTTTGCCGAAGAGGCCTACCGGGAGATGCAGAATAAATTCAATTTCTCCCTGAATGAGCGCGTGCCGCTCATCTTTTACTCCTCAAACCTCCATTTCAAACAAACAAACGTCACTCCGGGATTTATTCCCGATGGCGTCGGAGGCTTTTTCGAGTTCTTAAAAGGTCGCGTTGTCATCCCGGCCAATGGCAATCTGCATCGCTTTCGACGCGTGATACGGCACGAACTGGTGCACGTATTCACCTTTAACAAAGTGATTCGGGTGATGCGGGACCATCGCAAGGTTGTCGACCGGTTCCTGCCGTTGTGGTTTACCGAAGGATTGGCCGAGTACTGGTCCGGCGAACCTGATCACACGCATGAGATGGTGCTCCGTGACGCGATCTTCTCGAACTACCTCGTGCCACTGAAAACGATGTACCGCATTTCCGGCTCGTTTCAGATGTACAAGCAGGGCGAGGCGATTTGCAGGTTCATTGCCGAGACATATGGCGAGGAGAGGCTCCTGGACCTGATCGACAATACGTGGAAGGATCGCGATTTCACTCGAGTGATGGAAATCGTGCTGCGAGACAGTTTCGATAATATCTCAGCGGGATGGGAGGCATGGCTCAAACAGCGCTACTACCCGGTCCTCGAGGATGTGCAGGTCCCATCCATTGTAGCCTCTGGTATTTCGACCCGCGGGTTTAGCGCAAAGCCGGCATTCTATCAATTCAAGGATGGTACCCGTAAGGTCTACTTCGTCGGAAACAGGACCGGCTACAGCAACGTGTTTCAGGTGCAAGTCGACGAGGACTACCGACCGCTATCGAAGCCTGAAATCCTCATCGCAGGAGAGCGGAATGATCGCTTCGAGGCGTTCCACCTTTTCGAAAGCCGGATGAGCGTGTCCGCGGAGGGACGCCTCGCGTTCGTCACAAAGAGCGGTCAGCGGGACGTGGTTCACGTTTATGATCTCGAGAACGACCACCTGATGGCGACGTACGACTTTGATGATCTCGTAGCGGTCTACTCACCGTCATGGAGTCCCGATGGCGAGAGCATCATCTTCTCATCGATCGATGACCGGGGGTTCAGCGACCTATACAGCTTCTCCTTGGCTGATGGAATTCTCGTTCGATTGACGAATGACAAGTATGACGATCGTGACCCTTCCTGGAGTCCTAACGGGCGCTACATCGTTTTCTCTTCCGATCGATCGGCGCACGGGTCACAGGGCTACTACAACCTGTTCCTGTTAGACCTTGAAAGTAGAGACGTCAAGTTCGTTACCGAAGGCGGCAGGCTGGATCTCTCTCCGCAGTGGAGCCCGGACGGCACGTCAATCGTTTTCTCAAGTGCAACCGTCGACGACGGCGGTCGCTTCACGGCTCAGAACATCTGGACGGCCGACGTCTCCACCATGGATGAAGGCGATCCGATCATCGCCTCGACCGCGGTGTCAAGTCCGGTATTACTGCAGGAGCCCCAGGCTGTAAAACTTCGGCAGGTAACCAACCTTACTTCAGCCGCATTCGATCCCGTGTGGACCCAGGACGACCAACTCGTGTTTTCCAGCTTCGAGTCGTTCAGCTTTTCGATTCGCCGTCTCAGCGCTTTCGACTCCCTGCGTGCTGCACCCCGCTCGGTAGTTCTCGCAGACCCCGACCCACAATCGGAACGGTGGACGTTCGGAAAGATCGAGGCAGACAATGGCGCGATTAAAAAGCCGTACTCCAAAGGATACAAACTGGATATTGCTCAGGGTCAGGTAAGCCAGAGTGCGGTCCTCGGCACTATCGGGGGAGCCGTACTCGCCTTCTCTGACATGCTTGGCGACGATCACTTGTTTGTAACACTATATAACACAGCCGATACGCAGCGGGACTTCCTAAAACGCTTGAGCTTTGCCGTAAGCCGTCTTCAGCTTCACAAGAGGACAAACATCGCCTATGGTCTTTATCGGTTCAGCGGCCGCCGATACGACCTCACGGATCCCGACGCACCCTCCGAGTTCCCCACTTTCTTCGAAACGATCTACGGTGGCTTCGGCGCCGTCAGCTATCCTCTCTCCAAGTTCAGGAGAGTAGAATTTAGCACGTCGCTCAACTGGAGCTACAAGGAGATTGCAACGCGGCAGATAAGCCGTGATGCGCTACTACTGTCAAACGCTGTATCGCTGACCCACGACAACGCCTTGTATTATTTCAATGGCCCTATTGATGGCTGGCGTGCAAGCTTCACGACGGCCTATACGACCGATATTTACGAGTCCAACGTCAGCTATTTCACGTTTGACCTTGACGTTCGCAAGTACTTCAGGCTGACACGAGACATAACGGTTGCCTCTCGCTTCAACGGTCGGTGGAACCAGGGAAAGGAGGCACGGCTTTTTGTGCTCGGAGGAAGCTGGGATCTTCGCGGCTTCAGCCTGTTCTCGGTACGCGGACAGAAGATGTGGTTTACCTCGCATGAATTGCGATTTCCGATCCTGACCGCACCTTCACTGATCACGCCGATATTGTCGCCCTTCGGCATACACAATCTGAAGGGTGCGCTGTTCTTCGACGCCGCGCACGCGTGGAACGACGACTACAACGAGATCCGGCGTCAGATCAACGCTGGCGATACGATTGGCTCGACCGGTGTCGGATTCCGATTAAACATCTTTGGCGGCTTCGTTCTTCGATATGATCTTGGCTGGCGATATCGTGATGGCTTCAAGCACCGGGACCGGTTCTTCAAGCAGTTCTTCTTCGGCTGGGACTTCTAGGATGCCGATTTTGTCACACAATCATCTCCCCAGGGTTACGATCGCGCTACTGGTCGCCGGGATATCACTGGCGTCGTGCTCGTCGCTCCAAATATCCGATCCTGGACATATCGCAGCCGATGATTGGCTTACGGAGGGTGGAAGTGCGACGAGAACGAATAGCGTTGAGAGCAGACTCAAGCTCCCGCTCGAGGAAGAGTGGGTTTACAACGCCGGGGGAGGTTTTGGCCCTGGCGGAGCTCTGGTTGCCGGTAGCTATGTGTACGCACACACGCGAAAGGGAGAACTGCATGCAATCGGTCTCGAGAACGGCAAAAAGAAAGGGGTTGAGAGCTTCGGCGAATCCGTGAACGGAACCCCGGCCATGAGAGGCACGGTCATCTTCGTTCCGTCTGCCTGGGGTTCCCGGCATGGTGTCGTCGCTCATGACCTGTCCTCCGGCCGCGAGGTTTGGAAGATAGATTGCCCTCCCGTGGACGAGGGAGTCCTGCTTTTTGACAACATGGTCATTTTCTCCGATGTCGAGTCGAGGCTTCATGCTGTCGATGCGCGGATAGGGGAAGCGATTTGGCAGAGACCATTTGATTCGGCCCGTGCCATCACGACCACGCCGATTCTCGTGGATGACGCGACGTTAATTCTTGCCGACGACAAGGGTGGTGTACATGCCGTCTCACCGAGGACAGGTGACTTGCTTTGGACCAGAGAGATCGGCGAAGCTATCTATGCAACGCCGGCTTCTACCGCTGGAAGCGTGATTATCGGCTCGGCGCGCGGATCGCTATACGCGCTTGCAGTTGCTAATGGCGAGATCCAGTGGCGCCAAAACTTAACCGATTCGTCCGTAAAGATGGCCTCGCCGGCGATCGCAGGCAAGCGCGTCGTCATCGGTGCCTCGGACGGGATGGTCCGGGCCTTCAGCCTGACAGACGGAACGCTGGAATGGACCTGGCACGGTGATGGCGCCATCACTGCCGCACCGGTAATTGCGGGCGATCAAGTGTTCTTCGGGACGATGCGAAAGTCCGTACACGGACTTGATCTCGCAAGCGGGCACGAACTCTGGACAGCCGAGGTTGAGGGTCGCGTGAAGTCTGCACCGTCGATTCGCGGCGGCTCTCTGTTCATTCTTAGTGAACCCAGACACGTGTACAAGTTTTCGTCCAAAGAACAAGACAGCGTCGCGAGCAGTGGATAGGAAATTGAAAGCCGTCTTGTTCTTGATCGTCTCGGGCATCATCGTGGCCCGCGCGAGCCGTGGACAGGACTCCGGCAGCACGGTCGTGGAGCTGCACACAAATGCGCCGCACGCCTCTGTGTACGTAGATGACGCTCTGATTGGCAGAGCAAGTCAACGCTACTTTGCCGTTCCGCGCGATAGCGAGACGATTCGACTGGTGGTCCGGGGCCGAGAAAACTGGTCGATCCCTCCGGCGTCAGTGCGACTTTCGGACTTCTCTCAACCAGACACCGTTTCGATTAGAATCGATTTCCCATATCGATATCGATTCGAATCAAAGCCGTTCGGGGCACGTGTGCTGGCTGAGTCGGGCGAACGGGAGATGGGACTTACGCCATTTGAGACCGTCACCGACCTTCCGCTAGTCGGTCCAGTCACGTTCGAATTGGATGGATATTGGGCGGAGGAAATTGACCCGGGTTCCGACCTTTGGAACGTTCATGCGGTCCGCCTCAGACCTATCGACCCGAATGAGGAGACGGCAGCCCGGATTGCACTAAGTCCGCCTCATCAAAGGCGAAAGTGGATCGATTACGCCGCCCTTGGAACAGCAGCTGTGGCCGGCGTCGTAGCTGTTCATTACAAGTTTAAGGCAGATCGCCGCTACGATCGATCCCGGGAATCCGGCGACCCATCCATTCGTAGCGACGTAAAACGGTACGATGTCTATTCCGGAGTAGCGCTTGGAGTGATGCAGGCGGGCTTGGGCCTGTTTACTGTGAGACTGGTTCTTCGCTAGAAGCTCTGCGCCCCAGTCCTTTCCCCTGCGCCCGCGGGACACCTAAACAAGTCTCCAATGTGGGCGTTTATTGGCAGGAGTGAATTCCTGCTGCACAAATGACCATTAAACGTCCAAGTCATGCTGGTAGATCGTATTCAGTCAGACCTCAAGCAAGCAATGCGGGATCGCGATACATCGCGGATTCGGACGCTGCGTTCCATCCGTGCAGCGATTCAGCAGAAGGAGATTGAGATCCGAACGGCTGGTGCCGGAATCTCCGACGAGGAGGCGATTGCGCTGCTGCAGAAGCAGGCAAAACAAAGGCGCGACTCAATAGACCAGTTTGAGGCGGCAAACCGCGACGACCTCGTGGCAACAGAGAGGGAAGAACTCGAGATCATCGAAGACTACCTTCCAAAACAACTCAATGACAACGAAATTCGGAACATTGTGCACGAGATTGTTCAGGAAGTTGGGGCAGAGTCGATTTCAGATATGGGAAAGGTGATGGGGCCCGCAATGGGACGCCTCCGCGGGAAGGCAGATGGCCGGCGCGTGAACGAGATCGTTCGCGAATTGCTCACTTGAAACAATTGATTCATCGCTCTCGGTAATGAACGCTCTTGACATATTCATTCTCCTTTCCCTTGCGGCTGGCGTAGTCCACGGGTTCACGACAGGCGTCATACGTCAGGTGAGCAGCGTGGTGAGCCTCGTCCTCGGCTTTCTCGTCGCACTGCAACTGATGGATCCTGTCGGCTCGTTGCTGGCCGACTTCATGGGCGTCTCTGCGAAGGTGGCCCCTGTGATTGGGTTCATAGCGGTTTTCCTCATCTTTCATCTGGCCGTCATCCTGTTGGTCAAGTTTTTCGAGACCGTATTGGAGATTCTCAAGCTGACGACGGCGAATCGGGTTCTGGGGTCCCTTGCGGGAGCCTTCAAGGCTGGACTTGTGCTCGGTATTGTCTTTCTCGCACTTGGATATGCGGGAATTCCTGACGGTCTTACGCGTTCGGAGTCGGTCCTTTACGAACCCGTGGCCGCCTCCGTGCCGGCGACCTGGAATGTGGTGCGGGCTGTATTCCCCGAGGTCGAGGAGCTGTCTGAGAAATTCAGCAAGGAGGTCGAGGAGCAAGTGGAGAAAGCTGCCGAAGCGGAGTCCAAGCAGGCGGCCGAACAGCTGCTGGACAGTGCTGCGGACGGCGTGAAGAAAGCGATTGAAAGTAACTAGGTAGGGGAGTCCAGACCGACCCGACTTCTTCCGGCTCTTGAGCCGCGCTATCGGCAAAGCATAAAGGTGATGGTCACACGCCGATTGCGGCAGTCCGTGCCAGCTCTCGTCGCCTCGCGCTCCTCATGACCCAGAGTCCGCCGATTACAATTGCGCCCCCGGCGATCT
>JBFIPX010000123.1:0-9581 GCA_041609895.1 Rhodothermales bacterium | reverse complement strand
TGCCAAGGTCGCCGTCGCCGAGCCCACGCTGCGACTACAAAGTTACAATCGCCTCGACCTCATATCACTGTCCCTTCGGGAATCGCCACGTTCTTCGCAATAACGACAATTCCGTCCCGAATGTAGAAGCCCTCTCCCTCACCCTCCTGAATACCGTCCGCGTTAGTGATTTTGCAACCCGCTCCGATGCTTACATTTCGGTCGATTATCGCATTCTCCACCGTCGTGCCCGCACCGACGCCCGGACTTGCGGGGCCGCCTTCGTTCTCCCGAATACTCTCTTTTGTCCACGGGTAATAATCCGCCCCCATGAACACGGTGTTGCGGATCGTAGCTTTTGGACCGACGAATGAGCGCATCCCTATCACGGAGTTATCTATTTCCGCGTCCACAATGACGCATGCTTCCGCGATGATGGACTTCTTGATCCTCGCGTTCTCGACCTTGGCGGGGGCCAGCATTCTGGCGTTCGTGTACAGCGGCATCTGCGGGTTGTACATGTCGAAGTCGGGTTCCTCTTTAGCGAGCATCAAGTTCGCATCGTAGAAAGAACGAATCGTTCCGATGTCACTCCAGTACCCTTCGAACGAAAAGCTGACCACCTTCATCTTGTCGATTGCAGCAGGAATGATCTGCTTTCCGAAATCATGGGCGTCGGGTTGCGCATCGAGCAGCTTTCGCAGCACACCCTTGTTGAACACATAGATTCCCATGGAGGCGAGGTAGATACGGCCCGCCGAACGCATTTCGGTCGAAACCGGGCTCTCTTTGCCGTCAAGTTCATCGAGCGGAGGCTTCTCGTAGAATTCGGTAATGGCCGACGTCTCGTCGGTCTTCAGGATGCCAAACCCTGACGCCTCCGAGGCAGTTACGGGAATCGTTGCGATAGAAATGTCGGCTCCCGTTTCCTCATGATGGGCAATCATCTCGCGATAATCCATCGCGTAAAGCTGGTCCCCCGACAGCACCAGCACGTACCTGTAGTTGTAGTTCGCAAGATGCTGCATGCTCTGCCGGACTGCGTCCGCCGTACCCTGAAACCAGTCCTTGGATACCGGAGTCTGCTCGGCAGCCAGGATGTTGACAAACCCATGGCGAAACCTGTCAAACCGATAGGACATTGCAATATGTCGGTTCAGACTTGCAGAGTTGAACTGTGTAAGAACAAAGATCCGGCTGACGTCTGAGTTCAGGCAGTTAGAAATAGGGATGTCGATCAGCCTGTACTTGCCGGCCAGCGGGACTGCGGGCTTTGATCTATGCAGGGTTAGCGGATAGAGCCTCGTCCCCGCACCTCCACCAAGGATCACACTGATTGCTTCGTCCATTAATTCCTCCGTTTACCTCACTCCTGGGTGTCCTCAAAGCACTCGGTCCGCTTGCGACTGCTGCCTGCATACCTTGCCGTGACACGCTTACCCATTCGAGTACTATTGTCGATTCTGAAGCTGTGTTCGCTTGAAGAATATACGATTCGACTTCGGTGCGCGTTAGTGGCTCAATCACCTTGCCCGAAGTTTTGAACTTCCCGGACGCCGGCAATTGCGTTTGACCTGCTGGCGCATACGAAACTCGCGGACGTAGCACAGGTAAAGAGATTTCTGTAGACCCTCAGGCCGTGAGCGAACGAACACTCCAAATCATCGACAGAACCCGTGCCCGGCTTCGAGCTGCGGGCAGACGCGTCGTGTGGGCTCGGTTTGTCTCCGGCACAGTGATCGCCGTCGCATGTTTAGCCGCATTCTGGTTTTCGGCTGCACTGATCGAGACAAGTCTCTGGCTGGCGCCGCCTCTTCGGATGACGATTATGGTCATTGGCGCCGTCGGAATGGTCGTGGTCTGCTCCGCATTTATTGGAGTGCCCCTACTTCGGTTGCTGGGGATCCTGCGAAGTCAGAGCACAGAGGAGATTGCGCAACGTGTTGAAGCAACCGTGCCACCGGCGCGCGATCGACTTATGGCATTTCTCCATCTCGCCGGTGGCAAACACACGAGCAGCCCACGCGAGATGGTGGAGGAAGCATTACATGCCCTCTACGAACCGTTCAGCGAATCATCATTCGATCGCATCGAGACCTACAGTGGATTGCGACGAGCTCTCAAGTTCGGTGCAGTCCCTCTCATCCTGCTGGCCACCTTCATCCTGGCGGCTCCCGGACCTTTTGGCGCGGCCACGAATCGTCTAATGGAGCCGATGACGGCCTTTGTTCGCCCGTCCCCGTTCACGCTCAGCGTGTTACCCGGCAATGTCGACATTCTCCGCGGCGATTCGGTCGCGATTCAAGTCACTGTGGTTGGGAGGTCTGAATCAGCTCCCGTAGTGGAGATCAAACGCAGCAACGAGAACGTCGAGCGGGTCGAGGCCGAAAACGGCGGAAGTGTGGAAGACTATTTCGTGTTCGAGTCCAACATTCGGCGTCCTTTCGAGTATCGCGCTGTGGCCGGCGATGTGAGGTCAGACTGGTACCAGGTCACGGTGCTTGATCGACCGATGGTCCGTCGACTTGCCGTGACTGTCTCGAGTCCCCGGTATTCGAGGATCGGGAAGGTCAGCCTGGATCCAGACGTTGGAGACGTCACCGCATTGCCGGGCTCGGTAGTCGACCTCTCGGTTGACCTCGGCGGCGGAGAAGCCGTGGCTGCTGACATCGTTTTTGATGACCTGAGCAGGGTTCCACTCGAACTGGGAGATAAGGCTGCGTCCGGGCGATTTCGACTCACGCGCGCTGGGACGTATCACATCGAGCTAACCACCGGCGACGGTGTCAAGAACGATAGCCCGATACTGTACCGCCTCGAACTGTTGAACGATGCGAGCCCTTCGGTCGCAATCGTATCGCCAGAGACCACCGCGGAGTTGGCGGAGCCGTTCGAAATCAACGTGCTTGCGCGAATCATAGATGACTTCGGGTTCTCCAAGATGTCCCTCTTCTACCGATTAGCTGAAAGCCGTTTCGGAGTGGCGGACGACAGCTTTGGCGAGATTCCCATTGACATCGAAGCTCGGTTTGAACTCGATCAGGTGATTGCCAAAGACTGGTCTGTCTCCAGGGGAACGGGTGGACCTGTTCCGGGAGACGTGTTCGAGTACTTTGTTCGGATTTGGGACAACGATTCTTATGCCGGCTTCAAGCCGGCGGATTCGCGGATTCACCGCTTGGTGATGCCGTCACTTGCGGAACGGTATCGCGAAATGAATGAGGCAGCGGATGACGCGTCCGACCGGTTGGAGGATTTTGTTGAAACGGCAGACGAAATAGAAGACCGCTTCCAGGAATTGAGGCGGGAGCTGCAGCAGAAGCCTGAATCCGACTGGGACGACCAACGCCGGCTCGACCAAATAGAATCGATGCAGCAGCAGCTCGAAAAGAACATCGAGAACGTTTCCTCCGGCCTGCAGGAGCTCGCTCAGAAGATGCAGGAGAACAGCCTGGTTAGCGAGGAAACACTCGAGATGTTTGAGCAGCTTCGAAAGGCCATCGATGAGATCAATTCACCAGAACTGATGGAGGCGCTGCAAAAACTCCGCGAATCAATGCAGAACCTCGACCTGCAACAAATGCAGGAGTCGATGAATGACTTCGAGTTCAGTGAAGATCAGTTCAAAGAACGCCTCAAGAGAGCGCTCGATCTTTTCAAGAGGCTGCAGGCTTACCAAGGCCTTGAGGAGGCGGCACGGCGAGCAGAAGAGTTGGCAAGACGCCAGGAAGAAATTCGGGAGGCCACCTCTACACTCGCTGAAAAGAAAAGGGACGAGTCCGAGACTGAGTCCGGTCATCAGGACGGACAGGAGCAGGAGTCTACGGACGATGGTACCGGTGAGGAGACTGGAGACAACAAAAAGCAGTCAGACGAGCAAGACGATGGCGAGCCGAACGATGATTCGGGTTCTGACCGGTCGGATACGGAGCAGGATCGTGACGATACTGCGCCGGATCGGCTCGCCGCCGAACAAGAACGTTCCGAGAAGGAGATGCGCGATCTGGAAAAGCGACTCGAGGAGATTCAGGAGATGATGGATGACATGCCGCAAAAAGCAGGTCAGCGGTTGCAACAACTTCGCGATCAGGTGCGGCAGCAGAGGTTGCCTGAGGAGATGCAGAGAAACGCGGAGCAGCTTAGGGATCAGGAATTGCAGCCGGCGATGGAAGGACAGCAACAGATGCAGCAGCAGCTCTCACGTCTGCAGGAGCAGCTAAGTCAGATGCAGCAGAACATGCGGGGAAATCAGCTGCAGCTGAACATCGCCGGGCTGCGTCAGGTGCTGAACGACATCCTTGTTCTGTCTCAGCAGCAGGAAGAGACTAGAAATGACGTTTCTGAGACGGAAGCGGATAGTCCGGCGCTGAGAAACTATGCAAGACTCCAGGTGGAGCTCGGTGAGGGTCTCCGCGTCGTCAGCGACACGCTACAGAAGCTGTCGCGCGAAATCCCGGAGATGTCGCGGCAAGTTCAAGCGGAAACGGGCAAAGCGCTTCGTGAAATCCAGTTGGCGACGGAGTCGCTTGCGGACCGGTCGGCGCGACGGGCCTCCGGACATCAGAAGGCCTCGATGATGCACCTCAATGAACTGGCGTTGCTGCTAAGCGACCTGCTAAACATGCTGATGAATCAACAGATGGGCATGGGAATGCCATCGATGCAGCAGATGCTTGAGCAAATGCAGCAAATGGCGGGTCAGCAGCAGCAACTGAATGATCAGATTCAGCAAATGTTGAACGACATGCATGGCCAGCGGCTTACCAAAGATATGCAGGCACGAATGCGCCAGCTGGCAGAGCAGCAGGCACGCATTCGCGAGCAGTTGAAAGAGATGTCGCGTAATCCCGAGTTAAGGGGTAAGGCTCTTGGGGATCTCGACAAGATTGCTGAGCAGATGGAAGAGACCATTCGTCAGCTGGAGCACTCAAGGGTGAACCGGGAGCTAATCGAGCGACAGCAGCAAATCCTGACGCGTCTGCTTGACGCATCCCGGTCCATAAACCAGCGTGGGAAGGAAGATCGCCGTGAAGGTCGCACCGGAGGCGACTTAGAGCGTGAGAGCCCTGCCGATCTCACGCCGGAAGAGCAGGCAAATCAGTTGCGACGAGACCTGATCCGTGCGCTGGAGAGTGGCTACGCCCAGGACTATGAGGAACTGATCCGACGTTATTTCAACCTCTTGCAGCAGGAACTGGAGCCGGTTCCTGTCGAATGAGGGGCTAACCCCAAGTGCACCGTTTGAAACAAGAGCGTGATTGCAATGGGGCAGCAGTCGAACGTCTCTCCCGGCCCGCCACGCCTACGAGTATGACTGCCACTCTTCGCTAAAGGCGCCAAGTAGGTGCAGAAGGCCTTTCATTACGGTCCTAATTTTCGTAAATTGAAGGGCTTATTGAAATGCCTGACTGCGCCGGACCTGTCGCCAATCAGCTGGCGAAGATATAGAATTTCAGCTCCTCACCGCTCTCGCTGATTTGCGCGGCCCGGCCTGAAGACGACACCTCTTCGACAGGCATCATCTACGACCACAATCTAACCCTAACTAGAGTCACTACAGGTATGGCAGACGCGATGAGGGTTCTCTTCATCTCCGGAGAGGTCGCACCCTTTACTGAGGAAAACGAGATCTCGTGGCTGGTTCGGCATCTGCCAGAGCAGGTCCATGAGACGGGTGATTTCGAGACGCGCATCATGATGCCCCGGTATGGCATTATTTCCGAAAGGAGGAATCGACTCCACGAAGTAATCCGGTTGTCCGGAACAGAAGTCGAAATGGGCACGGAACGCCACACACTGAAGGTCAAGGTTGCTTCCATTCCGGGAATCCGCCTTCAGGTTTATTTCATGGACAATAACCACTATTTCAAGCGGAAGGGAATAATCGCGGATCGCGAGGGCAAGTACTTTACCGACAACGGTGAACGCGCTCTCTTCTTCGGCCGCGCCGGACTGGAAACGATTCGAAACCTTGGATGGGCACCCGACATCGTCCACGCCTTTGGATGGACCAGTGCATTCGTGCCGCTCCTTCTCAAGACCGAGTTCGGGACCGACCCGCTCTTCGCCGACACGAAGACGGTCTACACACCGGACAGCGTAGATCCGAAAGCGATTTTCGATGAACAGACAGTGACTACGTTTGGTCTGGAGACGGACCCGGAAGTCGTCGGCGGGACACTTTGCGAGGCCGGAATGGCCTATGCGGACGCAGTAGCATATCCGCCACACATCGACCCGCCGTCGGACGCGATTCCGCAGTTCACCATGGACCTTGATCAGGTTCGGGAACTCGGATGCGAGATGTATGAGCAGGTCGGCAGTGGCGTAGTGGTCTGATCCATCATTAGCTTGCAAGCCTGCCCCAGCCGGTCTATTGCCGGCTGGGGTTTTTTGGTGAAGTCGAAACACACGGCATACGAAACGCCTACCAGCATGCGTTTCTACCATCTATGTCACCGCTCCCCGACCGCAGCATCCCAACCCGCATGAAGCCTTCCCGACTGGTCGTCCTAAGTTTGTGCGCGGGATTGCTGGCCTTGGGCTGCGACGACCCATCACCACTTAGCGCAGACCTGGTCGACACCTCCTCGGGCGCTCCCGAAACAGTAATATTTGCTCTAGGAGCCCTGCCAACCACATTCGCGGCCGACGTAACCGGCAACGCGCGCCGCAGCCTAGTCGGCCAGGTAGACGATCCGGTAGCCGGACGCATCGCCGCAGCTGCAGCGATGGACTTCGCCAGCCCCGTCGCACTCTCGGACGATTTTGAGGCAGGCCCCGTCACAGTCGCCGAACTTCGGCTTCAGCAATCCTATCGATACGGAGACACGACGTCGACGGTACAGGTTGCAGTGCGGTCAATTGATGACGATTGGGACGCTTCGGGTTCGACGTCTCGCGACGAGATAACCTTTGGTTCGCTCGTAACGACGGGCGATATAGTCGGTGGCGACACCTTGCTATCCATTCCGCTCCCCGACGCGTGGATCGAGGAGAACAGCGCCCTGATACGATCTACCGACTTCGTAAGCGGGTTCCAGGGTTTTTACTTTGACGCAGTTGGCGGCAACGCCGTCCTCGGCTTCAGCTCGCAAGGCAGCTCTTTCCGGGTGGTATCTGGAGCAGACACGGTCGACTTCGTAGTCAGTCGAAACCTCACAATCATCGATCAACAACAGCCGGGCACACCGCCAGCCGGGACATCTCTTCTCCAGGACGGTATCGGGCTTGGACTCGCGCTTGACTTCACCGAGGCTGTCGACAGCCTTGCAAGTACGGCCCTGAACAGAGTCGTTGTTCGACTTCCTATCGACTCAACGAGCGCGACGTTACCTGCGAACTTCATACGACCCCGGCCGACCCAGGTAGACCTTGCGGGAGTTACATCGGATAGCATTGTAGTCACTCTTGCCGTGAGTGTGCAGGACGAAAGTGGACTCCGCTTCGAATCCGCCTCACTGAATGCCGTATTGCAGGCGATGCTCCTCGGCGAAACACCCTTTGAAAAGTACGTGCTCACCGGGCACCTCGATATAGCGCCGGTCGACAACACCATCGACGTGCTTGTCATCCCGGACGGTTCGTTGGGCCGCCCCTCGCCGAAACTGGACTTCACCGTAGTGATCCCCTAAAAATGCTTTTCGCCAGAAGCCGCAGATTATCAGCCTGGTCCTCCGATGCCCTGACCGGCATGGTGGTCGCCGGATCCGTATTCGCAGTCCTCTTGGTCACGTCAGCGGATGCACTGGGACAGCGTTCGACGCAGGGTTCGCTGTATTCACGGCTGGGAATTGGCGAACTGCAGTCTTTCGGATCTTCCCAGGCGCAAGCCCTTGGGGGCGAAGGCGTCGCGCTCGGCTCAGCACAGAGAGCAGCGTTTGCGAATCCGGCCGGACTCGGCGATCAGCTCCTCACATGGGCCGGAGCAGGTCTACGGTACGAAACGGTATCCGCCACTGACGAACTGGACAACAACAGCAAAGTCGGTTACGGCAGCATCGATCACGTGATGTTCAGCTTTCCTATTCTCTCGAGGAAGTTGGGCTTCGGAGCTTCATTTTCACCCTATTCAAGGGTCGGCTACAACGTGCGGGTCACTGACGAACTACCGGGTGTCGATGGTGAAGAGCCTACTCCGTATGCAATCGACTTCAGCGGAACGGGAGGCCTGCAGAAAGTAGATGTTGGCATCGGATACAGCTTCGGCCCCAGCCTGTCCCTTGGGGCAAGCGTCAATTTTGTCTTCGGGCTGATAGACGAGTTTCGGCTGACCTCTTTCGATTCTGGCCTATTCGCATCCACGCGCATCTCGAACGCGACCAGGGTGTCCGGTACATCTGCGACGCTCGGGGTTCAAACAACCGCAAGGTCCATACTCCGTGATGAAGATCAGCTGGCAGTCGGCGCCGTGTTCGCATTCCCGATGACATTGGACGGCAAGAAGGTGCTCACGATCGGCGAGTCCCTTGATAAGGACACGCTGGGCGCAACGACGGATGTCGACATGGATCTACCCTGGCGTCTCGGAGCGGGTGCGGCGTACTCTCCGAGCCGCAAGGTGACGCTAATGGTGGAAGGTCGCTTCGAGCCGTGGTCGGAATTCGGCGCGAACATTCCTCTACCCGGCCTAGAGCCGGGTACAGACGGCGCACAGGATCGGCTACGCTTGAGCGGTGGCGTTGAAATACTGCCCGCCGGAACCGATCTTTTCGCCCCCTACCTGCAGCAGATCGCGTATCGGGTGGGATTCTTTACGGACAAGTCGTACGTTCAACCACTGCCCGGTGAAGACCTGAGGTCGTACGGAATCACGGGAGGACTGAGCTTCCCGACCCGAATCCCTGGCACACGGATTGATATGAACCTGGAGGTAGGCCGACGTGGCAACACGGACAACGGCCTTGTTCGAGAAACCTACTATCGAATCGGTGTCAACGTAAACATCGGAGAGCGCTGGTTCTTTAAGAGACCGTTGGGATAGCGGAGTTACCGACCCGCGGTTGAAAAACAGATTGAGTGATGACTATCAAGACGCTGGTAAGACGGATTCCCCTAATGCTACTGATAGTGGGCGTAGGCCTGGCAGGCTCCTTCGATGCGTACGCCCAGGCGCCAAATGAGCCGGATCAGCAGCAGAAGGCTATGTATTACAGTCTGTACTACGAGGACTTCAAGAACGAGAATTACGAGAGCGCCCTCGAGAACCTTCGCTGGATTCTGAAGAATGCGCCTGGATTTCCGCGAAACAACGATCGCAACTTCGAACGCGCGGTCAAGGTCTTTCGAGAGGTAGCTGTCAAGCAAACGAATCCCGAGCAGAAGAAGGCCTACTTCGACTCAGCTTTGGTCGTTTTCGACACAGCAGTGTCCAAATTAAAGGACGCTGAGGCAGAGGTCAGCGAGTACGATTGGGTTTTCGCTAAAGGAAAGTTCATTCAGGAAAACGCGGAGCATTTGCCTGGTCTTCAGCCCGAAGTCGGTGACCTCTACCGGCAGGCGTTCGAGATGGAACCCACACGAATGCAGCCCTACTATGTCAACTATATCGTCGCAGATTTTGCGAAGAAGGATGACAAGCAGTCGGCGGTCGAGTTTCTTGA
>JBFIPX010000122.1:0-9599 GCA_041609895.1 Rhodothermales bacterium | reverse complement strand
TCCACAGTTTCGAGGGCTCTTTCATTTTGATCGCTTCCACCGACAACAAATATCTGTTCGCGCAAAACGACTGCGGTAGCTCCCTCGCGTTCGCGCTTCAACTCCGGAAACTCCAACCATGCGTTTTGCCGTGGGTCGTACACTTCCACGGATCGAAGCACCTTCCCTTCGTGGTTGCGTCCCCCGATTACGAAGATCCGGCCCGCATACGTTACGACGCCCGGGTTGACGCGCGGCTGATGCAGTTGACCCACATCGTCGCTCCACCGATCTGCTGCGGGATCAAACCGAAGTACCGTTGTGGATGCGCGGTCGGTTCGAGTACGTCCGCCAACGAGGAAGATGTGGTCGCCGAGCGCCGCGACAGCCATCCCGGTTCGCGACGATGGGAGTTCGGCCACGATGCGCCACTCCTGCGCCACCGTATCGGTGACAGTTGCAGTTAGCAGACCCACCAGCATTGCGACCAGGAAGAACGTCGATCCTAATTTTGCCAGGAACTGCATTGCGCAAAAAGTGCTCTGATGAAGTTGATTTTTGTTGTATCGGAAGATTTCTGCAACAGCTGTACCAAATTACTCCGCGCTTGCACGCCGCATGTTATACGAGAGGCTCCGATGCTCTCCCGCGGTCAGCAGGACGTCGCGTGTTATTTCCCCGAGTTCCGGATGCAGCAGCCGTAGGCGGTGCGCGCCTGGGGAGAGGATGAACGGTTTGTCCTGAGGCGGAATCGTGTCGCGCACGGTGCCGTCGATCTCGACTACTGCCCACGGCACGACGACGAGCGACAGACGCGCTACGCGCGCCCACAAGCTCAGATCGTAGTCGCGATGGTCGTCTGCGACGACGTCGATTTCCTCGACTAACTCGGGGAAGTCCGGATTCCGCAGAACGATTTGATGGGTGCCGGCCTCGAGCGTCAGGGTGTCTGCGAAGTTTCCTCCTAACGAATTGCCATCAACCCAAAGTGACGCCCACGGGACCGTCCGCACAGTGATGGTACCGATCGCGGGTTTCAGGGCTGCGTTGTTGTCAGCATCAAGTCCCGACGAAACCTCGGGAGGTTCAAGGCCGCCGTTTGCAGCTTCGCGGATGGATGTGGTTGTCATCGGACGAGCCGACAATTCGGTGGATTCAGGAAGTTGTCTCACCTCCGGACCATTCTCGATCGCTGCGATTCTTATCGCGTCCGCGAGCGGATTCTCATCCTCGACGGCGCGGGAAGAATCGCCAGAAGTGGACCTCGTTTGTCCAACAGCTCGTGACTCTACAACAGAAGAATCTGCCGGCACCGAAAGCCCGGGGGTTGCAGCGAACACGGAATCTTCTGCAGAAGAACCGTCCCCGGTTGCGCTCCGATCGGTCAGCGCAAAAATTGACAACGCGAGCAAGACAGCGGCAGCGCCGGCCGCCGCCGTGATTGATTTCCAGCCGCGCCATCGGGCAAATGGAGGTGCCTTCTGGTTAGCCGCAAGCGGAGTGGGACGTGATGCAGGCAGAGTCGACCCAACTTTTGCGGATAGCGCACCCTGATCGAAGCGGTCGTTTGTCAATGCTAACGGTGCAGCGTTCGCAGGCTCGTTGACAAATTGCGCAAGATCGGTGGCACTGATCGAACCGCCGTACTCCGCCAGCCAACCGTGGAGGGCATTCATGACTTCGGCACTTGATGCGAGCCGGTCCTCAGGCCTCTTCTGCAGTAGTCGACCACAGATCACCAACAACCCGGGCGGAGCCGTCGAGAACTCGTTGACGCGATGCATCGGGTTACGGTTGACCGTGGCGTCAATGATCTCCCCGTCGGTAGACCCGGCAAAGGCGGTGATTCCGGTGAGCATCTGATAGAGCGTCGCTCCCAGGGAAAAGACGTCGGAAGCTTCGGTCGGCGTTTCGCCCTGGATTACCTCAGGCGCCACAAACCCAAGCGTTCCGGCGATAAGTGGCTTTTGCTCACCAGCCGATTCTGCCGTTACGGCCATCCCGAAGTCGGTGATCTTCACTTCACCGCCGGTAGAAAGGAGGATGTTGTCCGGCTTGAGATCTCGATGGAGGACCCCGGCCCGGTGGGCCGCTTGCAGGCCGTCAGCTGTCTGCGCAGCGACGTACGCAGCAATTGAAGGCGGAATCTCGCCTCGTTCCAGCATCTCTCGGAGTGACATCCCCTCGACGAACTCGGTGACGAGAAAGCCCGTATCGCCGTCAATTCCGGAATCGATAACGGCTACGACATTGGGATGCTGTACGCGGGCCAGTAGGCGCGTTTCGTTGGTGAACGCCTCGCGTACGGCGCGGTCGCGTAAGTACTCCGGACGCAGCACCTTCAGGAGTACAAACCTGTCCGCCGACGGGTCATAGCCCTTGTAGACCACCGTCATCGGTCCGCGAGTCAACTCTGCGAACGGTCGGATTCCACCTATGGACTGTCTGGACCCCATTCCTTGAGCTTGTAGTGCAGCCACCTTCGCGAGACTCCGAGACTCTTTGCTGCCTCGGAAATGTTGCCATTCAATTCATCTAGTGTCCGCAAGGTGACGATTCGTTCCATGTCCTTCAGCGTCGTCCCAGGCTCGAACGGGTCCTGCCTCTCCACCGGTCTGAGTCTGAGGTCGTCCACGGTAATGAGTTCACCACTGCACATCACAGCGGCGCGCTCAATCACGTTTTCCAGCTCGCGTACATTTCCCGGCCACGCATAGCTTCGCATCGCGTCGAGTGCCGATTCGTCGAATCCATGGATACCCGATCGTCCGTCAACCGCGAACTGATCGAGAAAGTGATTGGCAAGCAGGTCGATATCGCTCCCGCGACGACGCAGCGGCGGCAACAGGATGTCGATTGTGTTCAAGCGATAGTACAGGTCCTCTCTGAACTCACCGCTGCCCGTTAGATCCTCCAGCGACTTGTTGGTCGCTGACACGACGCGAACATCAACGCGACGAATGTCGGTATCGCCGACGCGTCGAATCTCACCTTCTTGAAGTACCCGCAGGAGAGACGTTTGCATTCGTGGGCTGAGGTCTCCCACCTCATCGAGAAAGATCGTCCCCTGATTTGCTACTTCGAACAGACCCTTCTTGTCGGAAACGGCTCCGGTGAAAGCACCTTTACGGTGCCCGAAAAGTTCGCTCTCAAGCAGTTCGTCCGGCAGCGAACCACAGAACACGGCAACAAAAGGCTTGTCTTTTCGATGACCGTTGTAGTGAATAGCACGAGCGACAAGCTCCTTCCCGGTCCCGCTTTCGCCTTCAATCAGTACCGAGGCATCGGAATCGATCACGCGGGACATTGTCTCGAACACTTCCCGCATCGGACGACTTCGCCCTATGATTTCGCTGAAGCCGTGGATACGCTGTATCTCTCCTCGCAGCTGGCGGTTCTCGTCACGAATCGACTGGTAGAGCCGCGCGTTCTCGATTGCCACTGCCGATTGATTGGCAATGGCCGCCAGTAGAGGCAGGCTGTCGCGAGTGAACCGCCCTCGCTGCGAGATACTGTCTAGATAGATGGCGCCAATCCGACGCGACTTAAGCGTCAGTGGAACGCAGGCGATCGACTGGATCTGTTCGACGACGACACTCTTGGTCGAACCGAAGCGGTCATCCTTTTGAGCTTCGTAGAGCAGCAGCGGTTCGCCGGATCGGATAACCTCTGTAACGGCGGATCGGGAGATGCGCTCGAGCTCCCCTAGTTCAGCCTCTTTGAAGTTGAGGTGTCCCTTGACTTCGAGATCCGGCAGGCCGTTCGGACTGACCAAAAGAATGAAACCACGCTCGGCGTCGATTGCCTGCATGGCAGATTCGAGAATTCTTTCCAGAAGCCGATCGGGGTCCTCCAGCGAGTTGATCGTCGCAGCGATCGACGACAATGTTTCCAGCGAGGAAGGCGCGTTCTCTTTGGTCTGGGTCATAGTGTTACGCAGAAGCCGACCTGCTTCGATCTGCTGCTGTTGCTGAAATCGTCGATCACCGCGACCGTCCAATAGTAGTCGCCGGGAGGCACGGAGGTTACAATGACCGACGTCGAGTCTGCCGGGATGTCCGTAACCCGCTCGACCAACGACTCTACGCCCGGATCGACGCGAATGACCTCGACCTCGTGCTGAAACGGAAACGGCACAAACACTTCCTTCCACTCGACGACTGGAGTTGCAGTGCTTCCGGACTCGATCTGGAGGCAGTTCGGTGCGCCGAATTGAAACGCCTCGTCAGTGGCTTCCGGGGTCTCGTCTATCACCCTCACCAACTGTACCGACGGGCTGACGACGACAGCCCCTTGTTGATCTCTCGCATGCAGCTCGACGGGCATGCCCAACAATGCATGAATCGTGCCGCTGGGCAGGTCAGTCTCCTCCACGGTTTTTACGAACAGGCCGGGCGTCTGTGTCACCTGCATCGTGTCCGAAAATTGGAGGGATGGAATGTCGATCCAGAGCTTGTCCAGATCGAATACGCCATCCGCATCGTTAGCAACCACGGCGACCTCCATCTGGTAGAGATCCTCTAGTGGCCACCAACGGCTGACATGAGCCGTGTTGACTGTGATCGACTCGAGGCGTGGCATCCCGTTTAGTTCGAAGTCTGCCCGCCCCGGCTGTATCAGAGATACGTCGACGGTGTCGATTCCCGTCTCGTAATCGGAACTTGACGTGGTGACTACGTACTTCCCGGCTGGAAGGTTATCGATCCGGAATTCGCCTTCGACCGATGTGACGGCGGTCGCGGCTCCTGGCATGGTCGTCACAGTGACACCGCTGATCCCGCTGAGAGAGCGATTCTGAATCCGACCGGCGACATATCCCTCGTCTACAAAACCAGGTGCAAGCGGATCGAGCGGATTGCCGTGCTCGGCATCACCGAGGCAACCGGCTAGACATGTAAGGATGGCTGTGCAAATTGCCAGGCGTCGGGGGCTTGGGCTGAATTTCATACCCTGGCTGCGCCATGCGTGAGTGTTTGGAGATGTAAGGGAGGAATCTGACCGTCGTTATTGTAACCTGCCGGCCGGTTCCTGATATTCCCGAGTATCGAGGTTTGACTCGTCGAAATTAAGGTATTACAGACCTTTTGGGAGACGGTGCACAGATTAGTGGCTAGTCGGAAAAGGAAACCAGTCTCCCGGCCGCCGGTTTCATACTCATAAGTCTTCATTCCCGAAGCAACGCGGGCATGCCCACCACGCACACATCTCCTTCGAATCGACCCGCACATGATCTCGCTCTTTTGACGGAGCGTTCCCCGGACGCAAGCGGTGTGCGGCGCGGTGATGTGCGGCCCGGTGACGTGGTAATGGTCAAGACAAGAAACTCGGTGTATGCGGTCCGCTTTGTCGATGGTGCTACCTACTCTGTGTCCGGTGGCTGGTTTGACCAGAAGTTCGGCAAGCCAATCCAGACGACGATCGCGGGTTGTACCTGGGGCGGATCTGTTCTTCAGCGCGACCTCGTAGCCGCCTGCGGCATGCACCTCGAATTCGGCAACCGCGTGGTAACATCCGCCATTCAGATGGTATGCCACTTTCGCGGCCAAGCCCTCAATTAGCTGGCGCGGCTTGTCCCTCGGCAGACTCCCGGAGTTACTCTCTCACGTGATTGTCGCCGACGACTACCCACTTGTAGGTAGTCAATTCCTTTAACCCCATGGGGCCTCGCGCGTGGAGTTTCTGTGTGCTGACTGCAACCTCGGCCCCAAGACCAAACTGACCTCCGTCCGTAAAACGGGTACTGGCATTGACATACACGGCGGCCGAGTTCACCTCGGAAACGAATTGCTCAGCGTTTGACCAGTTGTTTGTGAGGATGCTGTCGGAGTGCTCGGTGCTGTGATCACGAATGTGGTCGATTGCCGCTCGCAAGTCGTCGACGATCTTGACCCCGAGTATCAACGCGAGCCACTCCTGATCGAAATCGGAATCGCCTGCCTCAAGCAAGGCAAGGTTTTCAACTTTGCCGGACAGGATTTCATACGCAGCCGGAGCCGCGCGAAGTTCGACGCCGCTTGCAGCGAGTCTGCGTGCTGCTTTTGGGAGAAAGTTTGCGGCGACCGCCCGATGTACCAGCAGAGTGTCGAGCGCATTGCACACACTGGGTCGCTGCACCTTGGCATTCTCCACGATGTCGATAGCACGCTCCAGATTCGCGGTCTCATCTACAAAAATGTGACAGATGCCGATGCCTCCCGTAATGACGGGGATGGTGCTTTCCTTGCGACAAAGGTCGTGTAGCTTCGGACCGCCTCGAGGGACGATCATGTCAACATAGTCGTCGAGCCTGAGCAGCTCTGTCACCAGCCCACGATCCGGGTCATCGATATACTGGACAGCGTTCTCGTGCAGGCCGGACTTGACCAGCGCATCACGGATGACATTTGCCAGAGCGACGTTGCTGCGCAGCGTTTCGCTTCCCCCGCGAAGGATTACAGCGTTACCGGTCTTGATACACAGAGTAGCGATGTCGATCGTGACGTTGGGACGCGCCTCATAGATCACACCGATCACGCCGATGGGGATCGCTCTCTTGCTAATGCGCAAACCGTTCTCCAGAACGCGGCTTTCGTAATCGGCACCACACGGGTCGGGAAGCTCGATGATTGTGCGCGTGTCCGTCGCGAGCGAGGCACACCGCTTCGGCGTTAGTGTCAGCCGGTCGAGAAGCGCATCGCTGAGCCCGTTCGCTCGACCGTCTTCTACGTCCTGCCGATTCTGCTCGAGAATCTCTCCGGTTCTTTTCTCGATTTCGTCCGCGATCGCGGCGAGGCCGGCGTTCTTTTGACGTGTCGATAGTCTGGCCAATTCGCGGGAGGCGTCGCGCGCTGCGCGACCCATCGCCTGCAAATCAATCCCTGAGGTTACCTGCATCTTTCCGGGTGGTCAGGTGACAATCATATCATTGCGATGGATGGCTACCGGTCCGTACGCGTATCCAAGGTGCCGCTCGATCTCTGACGACTGGAGGCCTGCGATCCTCTTCATCTCGTTAGAGCCATACCGTGCGATACCGCGTGCGACTTCTTCGCCCCCGGGTCCGATGACCACGACCGTGTCGCCGCGATCGAAATTCCCATCCACCGATACTACGCCGGCCGGCAGTAGACTGCTCCCGCGTCCGGCAAGTGCGCGTGCGGCACCTTCGTCAACCGCCATCCGCCCGTCGGACCGTGATCCCGCCAGGATGTGCTTTTTACGCTGCTCGAGATGTGTTTCCAAAGCTGCGAATCGAGTGCCCACGGGTTCCCGGTTTGCAGCACGCACGACGACGTTCTTGGCGTGCCCGGAGGCGATTACTACCTCGGCTCCTGCTCGGCGGGCCGTGTCTGCGGCCTGGAGTTTGGTCATCATTCCACCTACCCCCAAGCCGGACGAGCTGGTACCCGCAGCTGATCGCAACGTGGCATCTATCGCCTTGACCTCCGGGATCAGCTCGGCGTCTTGGTCCGTGACCGGGTCGGACGTAAAAAGTCCGGATTTGTCAGTCAGCAATAGCAAGAGATCGGCCTCGCTTATGACCGTTACCAGCGCCGATAGGTTGTCGTTGTCGCCGACTCTTATTTCGGACGTGGCAACGGCGTCGTTCTCGTTCACGATTGGCACGATCCCGTGCTCAAGAAGGGCCTGCAGTGTGTCACGCGCGTTCAGGAAGCTTAGCCTGTTCCTCGCGTCGGCGCCCGTTAGAAGCACTTGTCCCACACGAATACCGTAGATGTCGAACAACTCTTCCCACGCGCCCATCAGTGTGGACTGCCCAACCGCTGCGAGCATTTGCTTGTGGGCGACTGTCTGCTCAAGTTCGGGGAAGCCGAGCCGTTCCCTGCCGGCTGCAATCGCTCCCGAAGAGCAGATCATGATCTCGGTCCCGCCAGCATGAAGCTCGGCACACTGACGAACGAGTTCGACCATGTGGCGCCGGTCCAGAATCTGACTTCCTCCGGTTAAAACGCTCGTACCAATCTTGATAACAATCCTGGCGTACATTCGTTCGTCACCTGGCAACCGCGAACGGTTTTACAACCGGCTTGCCCGAACCAGTAAGTCGCAGCATATACGTGCCGCTCGCCAGGTCCGCTGCCGCCAATTCGAACTCGTGTCTTCCGGAAGGAAAGATCCCTTCCGCGACCAGCACCGCTTGACGTCCTAGTACGTCGTAGATAGTGAGTTCAATGCGAGTGGATTGTGGTATCGTAACTATGACAGTCCCCCGATCCCGCAATGGATTTGGATATACGGAATGCATAACGAGCTCACTCGGCACAGGTGCAGGAGTCAGGGCGACTCCGGTTCCGTCGTCCGGGCGATAGGTGATTTTGTTGACGCGTGCGTCTGGATTGTTGCCCCCGAAGCTGTCGCCCCACTCAACGACATACAGCGAACCGTCCGGCCCCACATGCATGTCGATGGGACGTTTGAACGCTGTTGACGGAAGGAAATCGTTGATCGCCAGAATTCCACCTTCACTATTAAGCTGCACCTCTTTGATCCACGCCCTGCGCCAGTCATAGATGAACAGGGCGCCATTGAAGTATGAGGGAATGGCTTCGGGAGGGTATTGCGAGTCGAACGCATACACGGGCCCGGCCATTGCCGTCCTTCCGGGTCCAGCAGTGATCTCCGGAAACTCATCGGAAGTGCCATAAGGATACCAGATCCACGCGGGCTGTGCCGGCGGCAGCGCCGCCGCACCGGTGTTGTTAGGCGAATCGTTAGTCGGCCTCAAGCAGACGAATGACCTTCCCGACGTCGCTGTGGCGAAATCGTAATCACGGTAGGTCCTGTTGTTAGCGATGCAGTACGGCCATCCAAAGTTGCCCGCGGCGCGCGCCTGGTTCCATTCGTCATAGCCCCGCGATCCTCTAAGAAAGCTATCCTCGGAAGCGTCTGGACCAACGTCGCCCCAGTACACCCAGCCCGTAACGGGGTCGATCGATATGCGAAAAGGATTTCGAAGTCCCATCGCGTAGATCTCCGGCCTTCCGGCGGAGCCGTCAGCAGGGAAGAGGTTGCCGTCGGGTATCGAATACGTGCCATCAGGCTCCGGCCGAATCCGGAGTATCTTGCCGCGAAGATCAGAGACGTTGGACGAAGATTTCTGGGCATCCCACGGACTTCGACCCACCCGTTCGTCTATCGGTGCGTAGCCATCGGATTCGAATGGATTCGTGTTGTCGCCAGTTGAGATGTGAAGGATGCCGTTGGGGCCAAACTCAAGGTCGCCGGCGGAATGGCAGCATTGCTGACGCTGCACCGGAATGGTCAGCAGGATTCTCTCACTCGAGAGGTCGATCTGATTCCCATTGAAGTCGAAGCGAGATACGCGCTGCTCTGCGGTGAGAGCCGGCGAATAGAAGAGGTATACCCAGCCGTTCGCATCGAAGTCGGGGTCGAGGACTATTCCCAGCAGCCCGTCCTCGAACCCGGAGAAGACAGTGAGCTGCCCGGCCGTGGTTAACGACTCGGAGGACGGATCATACAGCCGGATTCGTCCTGTACGCTCGATGATGAACACGCGCCCGTCCGGTGTGGCTGCCACCCCCATCGGACTGGAGGGATTCTCGTCGATGGCCACGATTCGATAGCTGCTTTCGATAGTCGCCTCGCAATCACCAGGCGCG
>JBFIPX010000121.1:0-9667 GCA_041609895.1 Rhodothermales bacterium | reverse complement strand
CCTCTGTTCTCTGGCTGTCGCTGGCTGCGGAGCGGACTATCAGACGCCCAACCCGGCTGTGGTCGAGGCCGAAAACGCATTTGACGAGCAACTTCTGATGGACGGTCTCGAAGAGATCATAGGCTGGCACCTTGAGAACGAGACAGGTTTGGTTGATGGACTGCAGCCGGGCCTCGCACCGCATCGAATCGACGAGCTTCTGCGTGATGCAGGCTGCGAGCCAACCGCTGAGATGCAAACGCTGTGGTCCTGGCACAACGGTGCTAAAGCCGTGGCACCGTTCATCTGGTATCACAACTTCCTGCCAGTTGAGGAGGCTATATCGCAGCGCAGACTCCTGACCGGAATTCCCTTCTCCAAGTGGCCGTCCACCTACCTGCCGGTTTTCGATTTCGAAGGCGAGTGGTACGGTCTACACTGCGGCGGCGACGGACGGAAGGCCGGGCCGGTGCTGCACTACTTCCTGGAGGATACCCCGCGGATCACTCACGTCAACCTGACGACCCTCATAAGTCACCAGGCCGAGGTTTTGGAAACCGGAGCCGTTACATGGAGGAAAGGTGGTATGGTTGAAGACGTACAAGCGGTGTACCGCATTCACCAGCATCACAACCCGGGATACCCGTTTCCGTACTACGTTGATGGATCGTGAACCGATTTAGCCAGATGCGGGCATTGGGCAATCATAGAAGATGGAAGGATTGATGGCCTACGTGATGATGATCGTGAGAATCTCCCGTTTGACTCTGTTTCTTGCTTCGACAACATTCACGGGCGTAGCTCCGGCCTTTTCTCAGGACGCTCCGAAAGACCGGCCTCCACCGGTAGACATGCCGGTGGAGGCGACCGGTTTCGCCAGAGCCGCTAGCTTGCATCTCCAGAGCCGAAACGTCGTAATTGGGGCATAGGACATGCAGAGGCCTTGATCTCGAACCTGATAAATAGCGCACCGATGCGTTGGCTGCTTTACGCTGCGTTGTTGGTACTCCTGCTCGTGCTGCCCAACCTCATTTGGTTGCAGACGTCGACGCTGCGAATTCACAATGTCTCAGCCTGGACGACCTATTCACTTGAGTTCGAAGCCTGCGGTGAACGGCATACGGTCGGTAGTCTTGCGCCCGGGCGCAGCGCGTTTCGTTTCCTCGAGTCGTGCGGCGATGATTCACTTAAGATCTTTCATGAGGGTTCAGTTGAGTGTCAGCTCTACGTGGAGGGTGAGCTGTATCACGTCGACGCAATTCTAGACGCAGGCATTGTCGAGTGCTCGTACAAGGATCCTGTCTCGACACTGTTTGTGTTGGAGTTTCTGCTGTGAACGCCAGGGGTCCGAGTTTTGAAGAGGTCATTGCGGTGATCCGTGAGTTCGCAGCCATCCGGCCCGACCGAGAAATAACGACGGATACGCGCGTTGAAGCGGATCTCGGCATAACGGGTGACGACGGAATCGATCTGCTTCGGACGGTCGAAGCACGGTTCGATGTGAACATCGGGCTGAACGACGGGTCGCTTAGGAGCGTGTTCGGCCTGGAAGAGAACGAATACCTTTTCGGTTCGGAGGGGCTTGAAGTCCCGTTTCTTAGCGGCCTTTTCCGATGGATTAGCGGAAACACTGACCCGGTCATCCGCGATCTGACGGTAGGTGAGCTCTTGGCGACCATCCAGCGGACGAGGTCGAGGAGATAGGATATCGTGACCCGGCTGCCGGGGTCTGATCTGACGAATAAGACTTCGGGAGTAATGATGTATAAGATGACATGATTGCACATGTACTAGTATCTGCTCTTGTCAACGTAGTCTTGCTCGCCGGCATACCGTTCGCAATATATTTGCTCGTCCGAAAGATGAAGGACGGAGTCGGTTTTCGTGACGTCCTCAGCGCTGTCGGCCTCAAGTTGGGCGATCCCCGCTATATCGCGTACGGACTGGTCTTCGCACTGATTACCGTTGCGGTAATTATGATCCGACCGCCTGCGGCGGAGCTTTCGGTTCGAGAGGGATCAGCATTCAAAATCTTTGATGGTCTGGACTTCGGGGGCACCACTTTGACCATTGCACTCATTTATGGGGTCGTCAAGACCGGATTTGCGGAAGAATTCCTGTTTCGCGGCCTGATTGCAGGCGCCCTGGGTCGGCGCCTTTCAATCGTATGGGCTAATGTTACGCAGGCCGCCATCTTCCTCTTGCCGCATCTTCTGATTCTTGCCATCGCTCCGGAAATGTGGCCCATTCTGCCGATTATCTTTGCCGGTGCGTTGGTTCTGGGATGGCTACGGTTCAAGTCCGGGTCGATCCTCGGGCCGTGGCTGGTGCACGCGGCTGCAAACGTCGCCATGGCGATATCCGTTGCCGTTCGTACCGCCACCTAACTTTGGAGGTGTCGATGCTGATCGATGTGGTAACGGTAGTGGTGGCGCTCACACTACTCTACATTGGAGGAGAGTGGCTTATCGGTGGCGCTTCCAGCCTCGCGGCCAGGATGGGTATATCGTCACTAGCCATTGGCTTGACGGTTGTAGCGTTCGGGACCAGCATGCCGGAACTCGTCGTGTCGCTCGATGCCGCGCTGAGCGGCACTGGAGACATCTCTGTCGGAAACGTGGTCGGGTCGAACATTGCCAATGCGACACTGATTCTCGGCCTCGCGGCCCTGATCAAACCGTTGAGTGTGCAGGCGCGGATAATAAGGCTTGACGCCCCGATCATGATCGGGGCATCGGTTCTGCTGGTACTGATGCTGGCTGACCGGTCAGTCAGCCGAGGCGAGAGCCTGTTTCTGATTGTCGGCTGCATCTGCTACACAGTGTTCACGTTCGTTCAGGCAAGAAGAGAGTCCGACGACGTGCAAGAGGAGTTTTCAGCGGAGGCGCGACCATCTGGCCGAAGCGTCGCCGGGAGCGCGGGCTTGGTGTTAGTCGGTCTCGGGCTCCTCGTCGCGGGAGGACATTTACTGGTGACTTCGGCCGTCTCGCTCGCGACGGCGCTCGGCGTGTCCGAGGCGGTCGTCGGCCTCACGGTCGTGGCGGTCGGCACGAGCCTGCCGGAACTCGCAACTTCAGTCATTGCTGCCGCCAAAGGTCATGGAGACATAGCGGTCGGCAATGTGGTCGGAAGTAACATCTTCAACGTGCTCGGAATCCTCGGAACTACGGCCACGATTCAACCGCTCAGAGCGGCAGGAATCACGAATATCGATTTGGGCGTGATGGTACTTCTTGCGATCGTGCTGATGATATTCCTTTGGACGCGCCTGCGTCTGGAACGGATTGAGGGGGCGTTTCTTTTTGCAGCTTTTGTTGTGTATATCGGTTGGCTGCTGTGGACGTAATTTATGTTTGGCGCCTCTTCGTGTTTTGTGATGCCGTGCTCAGGCTGCGTTCGATGATCTGGTGATCGAAGTGAACGAAACCAACGACGTGCCTTCGCTCCCAACTGTCGATACCGATCTGTCCAATCCGGATTTCTCGACTCTTGGCTATCATTATTCCAGAGCGACTGATGAGTAAGACGAACAAGATTGATCCCCGGGTGGACATCGGACACGTTCACCTCAAGGTGGCCGATCTCGATCGCGCGCTCGGCTTCTACTGTGGTGTTCTTGGCTTCGACTTGATGCAGAGAATGGGGACGTCGGCCGCGTTCGTCAGCGCGGGTGGCTACCATCACCACATCGGTCTGAACACCTGGGAATCGAAAGGCGGCTCCCCGCCGCCACCCGGTACCACGGGACTGTACCACATCGCCATTCGTTACCCGGATCGCTCGAGTCTGGCAGATGCGCTGCGACGGCTTCGCGAGGCAGGAATTTCGCTCGACGGAGCATCCGATCATGGCGTAAGCGAGGCGCTCTACCTAAGCGACCCCGATGGAAACGGCGTCGAACTCTATTGCGACCGGCCGAAGTCGGAATGGCCGCTAGATGGCACCGGGGCGCTGGCTATGACGACGCGCCCACTCGACCTGACAGCGCTGATGAAAGAGGCGCCTTCGAATGATTAGAAGACTGCATCCATTACTGGTAGGCAGCCGGGGAACGAGAGGACCAATGCCTGATTTTCGAACTGATACACGACGCATCCGTCTGTGACGAACGCATCAATTCCGAGTGGTCCCATCCTGGTAGTACGGCCTGGCATCTCCTTCTGGCTTGAGACGGATTCGGGCGGTCTGACATCGACAATGTCCGCCTTCCAGGACGGCGTTCTCGAAGACGCCGTCTGCTTCGACCGATCCGGGTCCTGCTGGTCTGTGGTTGAGGCAAGACTCTCGGGTCGCCCTTCGCTAAGCGACCGCATCTTTCCTTGGCGCAGGGTTTCCGTTTCAATTGTATACGCTGATCCGCGTCCTACACGCCTCGATGAACTGAAGGCCCTTCTGCGTGAAGTCGTCGACTCCGAAAATGAGTTTGTCGATGCCCTAGAGACGGACGTGGTCGTACTGCGGAATGAGATCGATGCGGCCGAATCGTTTGCAAAATTGCTTGAGGTTGTGAATAGGGCAACCAGTGAAAGCCCGCCCGACCGTTGATCCGGCTCTCACCGGCCCCATTTGACAGCGGCGATCGCAATGCCGATCGTTGAGCTGGTGGATACGTAATACAATGGAAGGGATGCTAAACATGCTAGCAGAAGTAACCGCGGTCATGGTGCGCGACCTTGACGGATTCCGAAGCCAGGTCGAACTTTACCCTGACGATGCTGCCCTGTGGCAAGTCATGGCAGGCTGTCCCAACACCGGGGGCACGTTGGCCTTGCATGCTGCCGGCAATCTTCGGCATTACATCGGAGCGCGCTTGGGCAAAACCGGCTACGTGCGTAACCGCGAGGAGGAGTTTTCGGCCAGGGATCTCCCGCGAGCGGAAGTTCTAAGTCGCATTCAGGCGGCCCAATCGGAGGTTGGGGAGACGCTTCAAAACCTGGATGCCTCTTCGTTGGATTTCGCGTACCCCGAGAAGGTCGGCGGGCGCAAGTTCTCCACAGGTTTATACCTTATCCACCTCTCCACGCATTTGGCCTATCACCTTGGTCAAATCGATTACCATCGCCGGGCAGTTACCGGCGATTCTACAAGCGCAGGCACCTTGTCGTTTCGCCGACTGCCGGAGTTGCCCTGAAGATCGATCCAGTCAGGTTTCGTGCGCTTACCGGCGGTCTTACTCAGTTAGACAACGACCATCATGATCCGCTTACTTGTCCTTGCTTGCATCACGCTCATGACTTTACCGCCAAGCCTGTTCGCGCAACAGCATGACGCGAATCAGATTGAGCACCTCAACACGGGAAAGGTGCTACCCGCCGGACTTCCCTTCTCGGAGGCTGTCAGGGTCGGCAACACGCTCTATTTGTCGGGGCAGATCGGAATCGTCCCGGGCACTCTTGACCTGGTGCCCGGCGGAATCGGCCCCGAGTCTGTCCGAACGCTTGAGAATATCAAGCTGACGCTCGAAGAGCATGGATATCGGCTGGCCGATGTCGTCAAGTGCACGATAATGCTCGAGGATATCGGGGAGTGGGCCGCGTTCAACGAGGTGTATGCCGGCATGTTTGATCCACCCTACCCGGCACGTAGTGCGTTTGGAGCGGACGGACTCGCGCTCGGCGCCGCTGTCGAGGTCGAGTGCATCGCCGTGCGATCGGGAGAAGATTGAGTGGTGCGGGAAGATCAGGATCTCTCCAATCTGGACCGCCTCCTCAATCCACCGGCGGTTGAGCTGGGCCGCATTGCGGATGCTGACTTCTTACGGTCGGGGCTTGAGGCGGCGGGCTTGGACCAACATGCGTCGGAACTCGCCGCGCATGAATTCTCTCGTTGTGCCAGCTGGCTCCTGGATCGGGGCTTGACTGCTGCCCGGCCGGTTTCAGCCCTGTTCGTCCCCGGTCGTATCGAAGTACTCGGCAAGCACACCGACTACGCAGCTGGTGGCAGCCTGATCTGCGCCCTTCAGCGTGGCGTCGCGGCGATCGTTTTGCCGATTGCGGACGCGCGGTTACGCCTTTGCGATGCCCGCAGCGGTGCCCGAGCCGATCTGGCGCTGATTCCCGACCAACCTTCTCGATCCGGAGAATGGTCTAACTATGCGATAGCCGTAGGCCGAAGGCTGGCCCGCGACTTTGCCATTTCCGAAGGGGCGGAGGTCATCTTCTCGAGTGGGCTTCCGTCGGCGGCCGGTATGAGCAGCTCGAGTGCCCTTACGGTAGCGTTCGCCCTCAGTCTTGGTTCCAGAAATGGGTTGCTGACGCAGGCGCTGTTCCGACAAAGCGTCACGAAACGAGAGGGGCTCGCTCAGTATCTGGGTGCCGTCGAGAACGGGCTGCCGTTTGCCGACCTACCGGGTTCGCAGGGCGTCGGCACCTTTGGGGGAAGCGAAGATCACACCGCAATACTGTGTTCCGACGCGGGCTGGTTGAAGTGGTACATGTACTGCCCGGTGAGATTCATTGAGTCCGTCCAGTGGCCCGAGGGATATCGGTTTGTCCTTGCTGTGTCAGGCGCGAGGGCGTCAAAGACGCGCGAGGTGCTGGCGCGCTACAACTACCTCTCAGAGACTACGGCGGAGATTGCCCGAATGTGGCAATCCGTTACCGGCCGGAAAGAGGCTGACCTCGGTTCGATTTGTGGCCTCCCCGATTTTGACGTGAGTGCCGTTGAGGCTGCCATTGCGGCCGATGGAGGGAATCGCTACGGAGTCGATGAATTGATGCGACGACTTCGACATTTTCATCAGGAAAACAACGTTCTTCTGCCTCAGGTAGTCCGAGCCCTTCGGGAAATGAGGCTGGACGAATTCGGTCTGATCGTCGACAAGTCACAGGAACTTGCCGATTTGCTCCTTCAAAATCAGATACCCGAGACGGTGTTTCTAGCGCGTGAGGCGAGGAATCTGGGTGCGTTGGCTGCCTCGGCCTTTGGTGCAGGCTTTGGGGGTTCCGTGTGGGCGATGGTCGCTGAAGAGCAAATCGATACCTTTCCTGGTGCTTGGTCGCAGGCGTACTCGGCCGCATTTCCGAGGCGTACCGAGGGCGCGGAGTTCTTCGTGGACACTCCAGGCCCCGCCGCCTTCTGGCTTAGCGAGTAGCAGATTCGACTGGAGCGGGACGCTACAAGTCCGTACCATCGCATCAAGGCTCGATGCGTTTTTGGGGGAGCGCGCCCGCACGATCAATTAAGTACACCATCCGGCAATTGACCAATATGCGCGAAGACGTAATGTCCCGGATTCGGGATGGCAGGACCGACCTCGTGTTTGATTTGATTGCGGCCGGCTCGCCGGCCACGGTGCGGGACGACCGAGGCGTATCACTAATCGAATGGTGCGCTTACTACGGGGACGTGAGTGCCATTCGACACCTTTTGTCGAACGGCGAGACGCTTGAATCGCTGGGCGAGAACTTCGACTTGAACGGGGCGGCTTTCCATGGGCATTGGCGCCTTGCGCAATTCTTGATCGAGCAGGGGTCTGACGTCAACCATCCGCTACCGGAAACGGGCGAGACGCCACTGCATGCCGCTCTATGCAAGGCGAATCGCCCCGTCTATGACCACGTCGTTTCGATTCTAGTGGCGGCAGGCGCCGACCCGAATGCCGCGACGATTCCCGGCGCACCCACGGGGAGTTTTATGCGCGACAGCCGGACGCGTGGTGAAACACCGCTCCATCGCGCAGCCGCATTCGGTACTCTCAGAGCGATACAGATGCTGCTCGATCAAGGAGCAGACAGAGAATCACGCGACGTGAACGGGGACACTCCGCTCACCTGGGCCAGTTGGCACCTGCGGCCCGCCGCCATACTAGAGAAGCTTTGCTTCGGTGAACACCGGATCCATCCCGATGCAGTCCGACGTGATTCGAACGACCATGGTCAGGGATGGGGTGGCATGGAGGCGTACGTTGCTGGCAAGCCGCACGTGGATTAATGAAAGGACTGGTAAGAACCGAAGCATGGATCCGCGTGAGTGCCTTGTGCCTCTTTTGTCTTGCGATCCGTCAATCGTTGGGAGGGCCTTCCCCTGACGTGTCGGTCGGATCGACATACGGACATGATAGGATGGTTGCCATTGCTAATCCTGATACTACCTTTCATCAGGAAGTGTCATGGTCCCCAGACGGATATCGTCTCTCAATTTGAGAATCGCAGGTCGTCTTTGGTGATCAACGATGCCTTCTTTGGTTCGTGGTCGCCGGATGGTAGCGAGGTGGCGTTTATCCGTACCACATGGCGTTCCGCTGACGGTTGGCCGTCGATTTCGGACGTCTTTCTATTGGACGTGCACGACAAAATGGAAAGGCGGTCGACAGGCATCTGACGTCTGTTCGAACGACGCCATTGCATCAACCGCGTATACGACATCACGCTTCCATGAACACACTCTTCAGATCCGCGATTTGGTCGCAGTTCGGTGCTTCGATCGACATGTTGGCCAATGTCATTGCTGCCTGTCCCGACGACCTGTGGTATGACGAGACCGGACGTCCCCAGTTCTCGCACCTTGTATTCCACACGCTTTTCTGGCTCGACCGCTATCTGTCCGGGGATTCCGACGATTTCCGCCCGCCCGCCCCGTTCACAATGGAGGAAATGAAGCCGGACGGGAAGAAGCCCGAGAAGCCGTTCAATAAGGCCGAACTGCTCAGGTATCTGGATTATGCCAGAGCAAAGTGCCGAAGCGTCGTCACGAACCTGACCGACGATAAGGCGTGGAGCCGTCATCGATTTGGCTGGGGCGAAGCGTCTTTCGCAGAGCTTCTCATCTACAACTTGCGCCACGTGCAGCATGGGGTGGGACAACTCAATCTTATGCTTCGCCAGTCGGACGATATTGCTGCGAAGTGGGTTGCCCAGTCGGAGTAACGCGTTCGCGGTGCGCGTCACTTCGGCGGTACGACCAACTTCTTCGCGATATCGTTAAGAAATCATGAACCGCTTAGCGGCAAATGATCGCTGAACCATATTTGAGATAGCCCACTGAGAGTGCACCCGGCAATCGACTGTTTAGGCTTCAAACGAGATTTGTCGCTTGCTTGAGTGCAGGCCGCAGAGCAATCACCCAACAGCCCTACTCGTGATGAAAATCTGTGTCCTCGAAGAAGCAGGGCCGTCCGAGCCGGTAGCTGTCCAAGACCAGGACTGGCCCACCGTCATCCTTCCCTATCTGGGCGGTCATGAGGTCGAGATACACGGCCTGGAGAAAGCGTCGTCTGTAGACACGGTGACAGCCCTTGCGCGAGAAGGCTTCGACGTCTTCATCAACCTGTGTGATGGCTCCTGGGATTCCGACAGCCCGGGGATCGAAGTCGTCCAGACCCTGGAGCGGCTCAACGTACCTTTTACCGGTGCTTCGTCCTCGTTTTACGATCCGTCCAGAATCGAGATGAAACGCGTGTGCCGGAGCCTCGGGATCGAGACCCCGCAATTCGTAATGGCGCGTAACACGGAAGACGTTCAGCGAGCCGAGTCCGACCTCCGGTTCCCCATGATCGTGAAGCACCCAAACGGCTATAGCAGCTGGGGGCTTACCCGTCAGTCGCGCGTCGAGACAACCGCCGATCTTACGAACCAGGCGGCCCTCACAATCGAGGCCTTCGGTGCTGCACTCATTGAGGAGTTTGTTGAGGGTCGCGAGTTTACGGTTCTCGTGGTCGAGAATCCGGACGACCCGGACACCCCGGTTG
>JBFIPX010000120.1:0-9670 GCA_041609895.1 Rhodothermales bacterium | reverse complement strand
GAAGGTCTTGAAATGCCCGTTGTGGTCATCGGGGACCTCAATACCGGACCGGGTTGGCCGGGTTACGAGGCATTGGTCGGGTCCGGATTACTGGACCTGTGGGACGTAAATGTCCGGCCGGGGATGGGAGAGGGCTACACATGCTGCTTCCCGGACGACTTACGCGGATACGGCCGTATTCCGGACCTTCGTATTGATCTGATTCTGTACAAGTCTGCCAACGCTGCGCACGGGCATGACGGACTTGGATCGGTGTTTATGGATTTGCCGGGAGATGAACCTTCGGATGTCACTGAATCGGGTCTCTGGCCGTCGGATCACGTGGGAGTTGTTGCGACGTTGCGCGCTCCGGCAAGCGCCTGGACGGATTAGACGAAGAGCCAGTGGTGGGAGAATATGGTTGCTCGACGGTCTGCACTTCGCACACGGCCCGGCAATCGTCGGGTCGTTTGTGCACGCAACTGGTGCAAGACGACGGATTGTCGTAAGGTGAGCCCTGAGGGCTGGCCGATTCGCCGCCGAAGGCCTATGGATGAACGAGTGGTATATCGTTCCACAGAAAGGCCGGACATATGAAGCTCAAGGAGTCGTTTCGCAGACTGCAAGCCGGGTTGTTGAAGCCTTCCGCATGGGAAAGAGAGGAGGGCTTTCGGTCGACTGTAGATGAATTATGCCGGAGGGGGCTGCTTACTGCCGGCGTCCTGGCCTTGCTCGCGGTGGCGCTGTACCTGTCTGTCAACCTGGGACTGCTTGGAAAAGAGGCCGTTCTGTACTTTCCCCAGCCGGCCGCCACGAAAGAGTTCGTTGTTCTGTGGGACAAGCTGCTCGTGGCCGGGGTCGGAGTAGTAATGATTACAATGTATCGGCTGCGGGCCCCCGCGTCTACGGGCAGATGGGTCGGTGTTGCCATCGCTGTAATCGTTTCAGCCGCAAGCGTATTTGACGATGTGCAGGGAGGAGACGTCTCCTTTTCGCCGGCATACCCGACCCTCTTCATGCTGGTGGCCGTCGGGGCGCTCATGCTGCGCCCCCTCCAGACGTTTTTTATGACAATAGCAGTGGCAATTGTTGTCTTTTTTGGAGAGTCAGCCTTTGCCCTTCCGGGCGTTCACTCAGCAGGCATTGTTCCCGAGCAACTTCCGTTCATGTTCATCGCGTCCGTTGTCCTGACCGGAATTAGCCTGCTGCTCTACACAACGCGCTACGAACAATATCTGGCGCGTACGCAAGCGGAGCGACTGAAGCAGCAGGTCGCAGGCTACGCAAGTGATCTTGAAGTGAGGGCGCGTGAACTTCAGAATGAGAAGACAAGAGCAGAGGAGCATGCGCGAGCGCTCGAGGTCGAGCAGGCGCTGACCATGGAACAGGCGCAAAAACTCGCGGACGCAGAGAGACTAAAGGATCGGTTCTTTGCGAACATAAGTCATGAGTTTCGGACCCCGCTTACGCTGATCATGGGGCCGGTGCAGGATGCGCTGGATGGTGAATACGGTGAACTGCCCGTCGACTTCTCGAATCAGCTTACGATTGTTGAGTCGAGTAGCCAACGCTTACTGCACCTCGTCAACGACCTTCTTGACCTCTCAAAACTCGACGCCGGTGCCGTTCGGCTGCGGCCAAAGTCTACCGACGTTGTCGCATTTCTCGCTCCGATCGTCGGGACATTTGCCGACCTTGCAAAAAGGCGTGGCATTGCACTGACGTTCGAGACGGATGCGGAAAGCCTGGAGGCAAACTTCGACCCGGACGCAATTGAGAAGGTCGTTTACAACCTCTTGTCGAACGCACTTAAGTTCACGCCCGAGGGCGGTTCGGTTCGCATCCGTTTGTTCGTACAAGAAGATGATGACCACGAGAACGTGTGCATCGCCGTCCGCGACACCGGACCCGGAATTTCGGCTGCTGAGATTGAAAAGATTTTTGATCGCTTTCATCAGTCGGACCAAGAGGATTCCTACGCCTTCGAGGGAACGGGACTTGGCCTTGCCCTTGCTCGAGAGCTGGTGGAATTGCATGGTGGTGAAGTGCGCGTAGAAAGCGAGGTTGGTTTCGGCAGCGAATTCAGTGTTCGATGGCCTTCAGGGCACCGATTCGCCGAACCGTCCTCATCACGAGCCGGACGAGTACATCCCGTCGACCAACGTCACGATGAGAACATCACCGAATCGCAGGACGAAGAAGGTGTTGCCTCGGCAAGTGCACCAATCATATTGGTCGTCGACAACGACGTCGACGTCCGCGGCTATATCCGCAACCGCCTGAAGGAAACTTATCGTGTGGTCGAGGCGGAAGACGGTGCGGATGCTCTGTCCCAGATCAAGTCCGAGCGCCCCGACCTGGTCATTTGCGATGTCATGATGCCGCGAATGGATGGTATCGAATTCTGTCGACACCTCAGAAAGGACCCCGAGCTGTCAGACATCCCGGTCGTCCTGCTCACGGCTCGCGCCGACGATGAAAGCAGGATCGAGGGACTCAAGGCCGGAGCAGACGACTACATGTCAAAGCCATTTAGCGCTCGCGAACTCCTTGCCCGTGTGGAGAATCTGATTGAGATACGTCGGTTGGTGCGAACTCAACCAATCTCCGATGCGGCCATACCGTCGCCCGTTGACGTTCCGTCTCTGGACCAGGTTTTTCTTGATCGCGTCCGGGAGATCGTGGAGGACCACATCGGCGATTCAAACTTCGGAGTAGACTGGTTGGCTGACGAGGTTGCACTTAGCTCTCGGCAGCTCCAGCGGAAGATGAAGAACATCGCTGGCCTTTCGGCTGCCGGGTTCATTCGCCTTATGCGACTGCGAAGGGCCGCCCAGCTACTGAAGCGGCGTACCGGCAATGTCACAGAGGTGGCGTATGCCGTTGGCTTCCGCGATGCCGCCCATTTCTCGAAGATCTTCAAACAGACGTTCGGAATGCTGCCGTCCGAAGTAGCTGCAGACGGTGACGTTGACTTGAGTTCCTGACACGATACCCACGCCTCGCGGCTGTGGGGGCGTTAGATCGAGACCGGAGTTGCTACCACAGGTCGCCCATCGGCCGCCGCATAACCAGCTCACCAACCATTAAGGACCGATCGAAGTTGATAAACCCATTTACGAGGTAGATCTCGCGCGGCGAACAATTGTAGATGAGTTTGAACTCCCGATCTTTTTTGCGATGGTCCACCGTTATGATGAGGGCGACTAGACCTGTCTCAGCTGAACCCCGGAAAACGTCAACCGGCTGCCCGTCGCTTCCGATCGTGTCGGGGAGGTAGCCGTAATCGATCGGGTAGACGATAGAGGGGTGGTCGGGGTGCATCGAGCCGGTCGGCCGGTCGATCTTGATGCCGCGCTCCGCAATTAGTTTCTCCCATCGTTCCCAAGGGAAACGGTCAGCCGAAAGAGTGCGGAGCCGCTGCAGTCGCTGCATCGTGTCAGTCCTGCTTCGGCGGCACGACCTTTATGTGCAAGTCCTTGAGCTGATGCTCGTCGACAGCATCCGGCGAATCGACCATTAGCTCCTGCGCTCGCTGCGTCTTGGGGAATGCGATGACGTCTCGAAGCGACGGAGCGCCGGCGAGCAGCATGATCAGCCGGTCGTAGCCTATGGCGATGCCGCCGTGCGGCGGTGCCCCGAACCGGAAGGCGTCCAGCAGAAAACCAAAGCGGTGTTGGGCCTCGTCCTCATCAATGTTCAGGAGCTTGAACATTTTCTGTTGGATTTCGGACTGATGAATACGAATCGATCCGCCACCCAGCTCGGTACCGTTTAAGACCAAATCGTATGCACGGGCTCGGGTGTTGGCGGGCTCGTCCAGCATCTTGTCGAGGTCTTGGGGGTGCGGCGACGTAAACGGATGATGCATCGCGGCATACCGCTTCGCCTCCGGGTCCCAATCGACGAGCGGAAATTCCGTAACCCAGAGGAAATTCCACGGTCCCTCGGTATCGCGTCCAATCAGTTCCAGCTCGTTGGCAAGATGGAGTCGCAAGGCTCCCATCTGCTCGTACACTTTCGGTGCGTCGCCGGCGAGAACAAGGACGAGGTCCCCGGGACTTGCTTCCGCCAGTTCAACGGCTCGATCCACGAACTCGGAGGGGAGCACTTCGGCTTTAACGGACGAAGTCGTAGCGCTTCCATCGGACGGCCGCTTGAAGTACACCAGTCCACCAGCGCCGATTCGTTTTCGAACGATGTCCTTGTCCAGGCGGTCCATCGCCCCTCTTCCGCGATCGCCTTCACCGGGAACCACGATAGCAACGATCTTTCCGTCTCGCTCGAGGATGCCGTCGAAGACGCGAAACCCTGAGCCCTGAAACGCGGCGCCAACGTCGACGATCTCCATGCCGAAACGCGTATCGGGCTTGTCCGAGCCGTAACGACTCAAAGCCTCCGCATATGACAGCCGCGGGAAGGGCAGGGACACCTCGATGTCGAAAACTTCCTTCCAGATCTCGCGCATCAAGCCTTCCATAAGTGCGTAGACCTGATCCTCGGTCGCAAACGTCATCTCGACGTCAATTTGCGTGAACTCGGGCTGGCGGTCGGCGCGCAGATCCTCGTCACGAAAACACTTGACGATCTGGAAATAGCGATCGAGTCCCGCCACCATCAGGATCTGCTTGTAGGTCTGCGGCGACTGGGGGAGGGCGAAGAACTTACCGGGGTGCAGCCGGCTTGGCACGAGATAGTCTCGCGCACCTTCCGGCGTGGACTTCATCAGCACGGGCGTCTCAACTTCAACGAACTGCTGCTCGTCGAAGTAGCGACGCGTGATTTGGTACACCTTGTGGCGGAGCAGCATGTTCTTCTGCAGCTCCGGACGCCGAAGGTCGAGATAACGATAGCGCAGACGCAGATCCTCTCCGGCGACCTGACGCTTTTCTTCATGCGCGGATACAGGAAAGGGCAGGGGCTCCGTCTTGCTCAGGAGCTGGACGCCGGACACCCGAACCTCTACTTCGCCTGTCGGAAGCTTGGGATTGATTGTTTCCGCCGACCGGCTCGTTACGGTGCCAAGAACGGAAACGACGTACTCGTTGCGCAAACCGTTCGCCACCTCGTACGCGTCATGGTTGTCCTGCGGGGAGAAGACAACCTGAGTCAGACCGTAGCGGTCACGCAGGTCGATGAAGATGACTCCGCCCAGATCGCGCCGCGTATCGACCCACCCTTTGAGGATAACATCTTGTCCGATATGTTCGGACCGGAGCTCGCCGCACGTGTGAGTTCGAGGCTCGTGGACATCGACTCCGGCTTCCGGTCGCACTTGGTTGGTTTCCATTCTGGCAGCGTACCGCCCGGTTCGAGTCGGGCGATGGGGCATATAAAAAAAGGCCTTTCGGCCCGTTACTTTGCGGGAGTAAATATACTGTTCGGGCGATACGACCGCGTTATCGTCGTTGAAAATTCGATTTCAGCCGGTCGATTACCGCAAATGTGTATCTTTTGCGCGCCGACTGCAATTCCTATCAGCCAACCCCACAACATGAGCACCGACCCGACCAAGTACACGCCCGACGTGGCGGCTGCCTCTACGAGTGCAGCCATCGCGCCAGGCCAGCCGTCGTTCTTTGGACACCCACGGGGCCTTGCCACGCTGTTCTTCACGGAGATGTGGGAGCGCTTCAGCTACTACGGCATGCGTGCCCTGCTCATTCTCTTCATGACGGACGCGGCGTTCGGCGGTCTCGGGTTCTCTGCGGACAAGGCGGGTGCCATCTACGGGCTGTACACGTTCGGCGTCTACGCGCTCGCTCTTCCAGGTGGCTGGATTGCGGATCGGCTGGTCGGTCAGCGCAAAGCTGTTCTGTACGGCGGAATCCTAATCGCCCTTGGTCACTACGCCCTTGCCATCCCGGCGATGTCTACGTTCTACGCGGGGCTGGTCCTCATTGTATTCGGTACCGGGCTGCTGAAGCCGAACGTGTCCGCCATCGTGGGCGACCTCTACCCGGAGAAGGATGCGTACCGCGACGCCGGATTCTCGATCTTTTATATGGGAATTAACCTGGGCGCCTTCTTTGGGCCGATCGTCTGCTCGTGGCTCGGAGAACCGCGCGAAGGGGTCGAGTGGGTCAACTGGCACTACGGATTTGGCGCAGCCGGCATCGGGATGACGTTCGCGCTCATTCAGTACGTCATGGGCCAGAAGTACCTGAAAGGTGCGGGCGAGCTCAAGGATGACTCTGCGAAGCCGGAGCGCCTGTCGGCAGCCAGGTCGGGGCTTCTAAAAGGTCTCGGCATCATAGCTGTAATCGTGGCCGTGGTGGTGGGACTCTCCGCCGCGGGCATCTTGCCGATCACGCTGGTCGGGTTTGCCCAATCTACCGGAGTCATAGTCACCGTACTTGCCATAGTGTACTTCGCATGGGTCATCGCGTTTGTTTGTCGCGACAACGTCGAGCGAAAACGTGTCGGACTGTGTGCGCTTCTCTTCCTGGGCGCGGCCGTGTTCTGGTCCGGCTTCGAGCAAGCGGGGTCATCGATGAATCTCTTCGCGCGGGACTTCACGGACCGGATTTTCTTCGGAACCGAGATCACGGCTGGTACACTGCAGAGTATCAACCCGCTCTTCATCATTCTTCTCGCACCCGTAATCGGGACAATCTGGGTTAAGCTCGGAGAACGCAGCCCTTCAATACCAGTCAAGTTCGCCCTCGGCCTGATTCTGCTGGGAGCTGGCTTTCTGGTCCTCGCCTGGGGCGCCACCTACCTGGACGAAGGGAAGGTCGGCATGCAGTGGCTGGTTGCGACGTATTTCCTTCACACCGTCGGCGAGCTTTGCCTGAGTCCAATAGGTCTGAGCAGTATGACCAAACTGGCACCGGATCGGCTCGTCGGCCAGATGATGGGAACGTGGTTCATGGGTGCAGCACTCGGCAACCTCATCGCCGGACTGGTGACAGGATTCATGGGAGATGTCGGCATCTCGACGCTGTTCACGACGGTCGCCGCATTCGTCATCGCCGCGGGCCTTCTGTTCCTGATCTTCTCCAGGGTCATGAACAAATTAGCTGCTGGAATTCGGTAGGAGATATCGACGCAAACAGATCGGTCGTCTCTGACAAAGGGTTCACCACAAATGAATCACGCAGCAGTTCGTGTTCCGCTCCGGATCCTGCCGCATGGAGAAGGCCTGCCCGTGCCCGAGTACGCCACCGAGCAGAGTGCCGGACTCGATCTTCGCAGCGCGCTCGCTGACGACGAAGTCGTTACTATCGAACCAGGCGGCCGCGTACTGATTCCCACGGGCATTCAGATTGCATTGCCTCCCGGCTACGAAGCACAGGTCCGTCCCCGCAGCGGCCTTGCCATCAAACATGGAATCACGGTTTTGAATGCGCCGGGCACGATAGACGCCGACTATCGCGGCGAGGTTGGCGTCGTACTCGTCAACCACGGAGAGAAGAGATTTGAGGTTCGTCGCGGGGACCGAATCGCGCAGCTCGTGGTGGCGGCTTTTGCGCGCGTGGAGTGGAGTGAGGAGCACGCGTTGGACGAGACCGCTCGCGGCGAAGGCGGATTTGGACATACCGGTCATTAGCACATGAATGAATTGGTCTCGCAAGGAACACGAAAGCTGATGCTAACGCGAACGCTGCCCGTCGCCGCACTACTGATTCTGTGCGGCTCGAGCCCGATCCAGGCACAGTCCGGCTGGACACCCACGCCTGCGCGCCACGGCATGGTTGCCACCAGTCACTATCTGGCCTCGGAAGTCGGTCGCGACGTAATGATGAATCATGGTGGCAACGCCGTTGATGCTGCGGTAGCGGCGGCTTTTGCCCTCGCTGTCGTGTATCCCTCTGCCGGCAACATCGGTGGAGGCGGATTCATGCTGTACCACGGAGCCGACGGTATGGCAACATCCTTCAACTTCCGGGAGAAAGCGCCGCTCGCAGCATCTTCGCGCATGTATCTGGATGATGAGGGCGAGATCTGGAATAAGTCCAACCACGAAGGACTCCTTTCAGTTGGCGTTCCCGGCACCGTCGCCGGGTTGAAGCTGGCTCACGATCGTCTCGGGTCATTGCCGTGGAAGGATTTGGTGCAACCGGCCATTGATCTGGCTGAGACCGGTTTCCCGGTCGACTGGTATCTGCGGCGTTTCATGGAATGGGTGGAGGAGCACCGGGTAAAGGTCCCGAGTACCGCGCGGGTGTTTCTCGATAGCACGGGCGCCGCTATCGAGCCGGGAGAAATGCTCCGCCAAAGCAATCTGGCAGCGACTCTACGGCGAGTACAGGCCGAAGGAAAGGACGGATTCTACAAGGGCGAGACGGCGAGACTGATCGTTCAATTCATGAGAGAGAACGGCGGTCTGATCACCCACGAAGATCTGGCTCGTTACGAGGCAGTCGAGCAGCCGCCGCTGAAAGGCACATATCGCGGACACCACGTCTATGGGATGGCTCCACCGAGCTCGGGTGGTGTTGCGGTGATCGAGATGCTCAACATACTTGAAGGTTACGAACTGAGCGAATTGGGGCACAACTCCGCGGCATATATGCACGTCCTTACCGAGGCGATGCGTCGCGCCTACGCTGACCGCGCTCTTCATCTGGGCGATCCGTTATTCAACCCCGACATGCCGGTGGATCGGCTTATCTCCAAGGAGCACGCCGCGCTTCTGCGGTCGACCATCGACATGAACCGGGCATCTGTCAGCGACTCCGTGTATTTCAACGACTCATATGAGAGTCCCGAAACGACACATATCTCGGTTCTGGATTCTATGGGTAATGCGGTGTCGCTAACCTACACGCTCGAGTACAGCTACGGCTCGAAGATCGTCGTCGATGGTGCCGGCTTCTTGCTGAATAACGAAATGGGTGATTTCAATGCTGTGCCGGGATCGACGAACGCTCGTGGTCGAATAGGAACGCGTCCTAACCTGATCGAACCTGAAAAGAGAATGCTGTCCAGCATGTCACCGACGATCGTCACCCGGAACGGTGTGCCATTTCTGGTGATTGGCAGTCCGGGGGGACGTACGATCATTAATACCGTGCTTCAGGTTGTTCTCAACGTGCTTGACCACAACATGAATATCGCAGAGGCGATTAATGCCGGCCGATTTCATCATCAGTGGTTTCCGGACACGACCTACGTCGAGCCGTTTGCAATAAGTCCCGACACATGGAAGTTGTACGAGTCGCTTGGACATGCCACTAAGGTGCGGACGTATCGCGGCAAGCCTTCAACGCAGGGTCAAGCTATGGGCATACTCATCGACCCCGGCGACGGCATGATCTATGGCGCCGCAGACTCAAGGGGATTGACGTCTCGAGCAGTCGGCTACTGAGGCTTTCGGTCGCAATCGAATGCCTGCAAGGAGATCGACACCGAACGAATTGCTGCTGGAAACCCATCTTTCAAGGCGTCTCGTACAGGATCAAACGGCCGCTGCCCACTTGCGACCTTGGCCTGTAACACTTAAATACCTGTGAATGCGCACCCGCGCTGCTCGACGACGGGCCCCTTGAACTCCACCACGGGATGTTGCGAGGCAGCGTCTGGATTCACATCAGTCGAGGAGGACGATTATGCGATATTCGTTACAGCAACTTGTCATCAATGGGTTCTTTGTGGCACTGGTTGCCATTCTGACGGCGACGAGCGTCCAAGCCCAGATGGGCACTATAGCCGGTAGAATCACCGATGCTTCTTCAGGAGATCCGTT
>JBFIPX010000119.1:0-9711 GCA_041609895.1 Rhodothermales bacterium | reverse complement strand
GCTTGACGAAGAGAATGTGATGTCCTTTCGGCCGATTCCAAAACGCGAGTACCTGTTGCCGCCGAATGCGCGGGAAGGCACCGCTTCCGTCCTGTTCTGGTTTTCCCGCGAGCTCTTCACGATAACCGAGCGAGCCGACGGGCTCTACTTTGACGACCTGCACGTAGGCAGGACCGACTTCTATCTCGAAGAACAGGGTGACCCGGTTTTCAGCTATCGACTGACCGAGGACGCAGCCGGCGACATCCGGATCGAGGCGAGGCAACCGGACTTTTCGAACCGGACCGAGGTGGTGGACGCGTTTATCTGCAGGATCCTGGGAGAGCCGATAGGCAAGGGCTGGCGCGGGCGGATTGCGGATTGCGATCAACCTCGTCAATCGATTTCGCATCAGGAGGCCGCGCATGAGTGATACGTCGACATCAGGCTGGGGCAGGGAGGCGACCGTCGCAGTCGTGGTCTTCGTGATGGCGATGATCGTGATTCCCCCTGTGGTGGCCGCACTGGCATATCAAAGCGGACAGGCGATGTTTTGGCCGGCGCTCGAGTCGCTGTACACGTACTTCTTGAAATACACGTTTCTCGCTGCACTGGGGGTGACGGCGCTAGCTTCCGCCGTGCGTCTCGTGCTGAAGCGGCTGCGGCGCGAATAATGGGCAGGCCGCGGGCGGTAAGGGAACGCCCGACACGACTGCGGGGAAAGCCCCCACAACGCGTGTGAAGACATTGTGCTTCATTTGAGCCGTTGCGGTCCGCCTTTCTCGGACTGGACTCCGACTCCGACTGCACTCACCAGCACAGTGTCACCGTGACGATCGGAAGAATTGCGGGCGCAGGCTTGTTGATCGTGGCGGGCGTATTCATCGTCCGCGCCGCCATACCGGACGGCGACACCATTGAGCAGCCGATAGCCTTCAACCACAGCGTCCACGTTGAGGAGGGCCTGGAGTGTACGGACTGCCATTCGCAGGTTGAGTCTCTTCCCTCGGCCACACTACCTCCGGTCGACCTCTGCACGGACTGCCACGCCGACGAGCCCATGTCGGATTCCGAGGACGAAGCCCTGCTGCTCCGGTACATAGAGGAGGGCACACCCATACCGTGGCAGCGGATATACGAGATGCCGCGCCACGTTTACTTCTCTCATCGACGGCATGTCGTTCTCGGAGAGATCGAGTGTATGACGTGCCACGGTGACGTACCGGCGATGACCGTTCCGCCGTCGCGGCCGGTTGTGGACCAGACCATGGACTGGTGCATGGACTGTCACCGAGACAACAAGGTCACAAACGATTGCCTGGCCTGCCACCGGTAGGGCACAGCCGCGGATCAGGAACCTATGCAAATTCGACGCAGGGACTTCATTAAGCTGATCGGCGGCGTCTCGGGCGCGGCGTTGCTCGGGGCCGTTGGGCTTGACGAGATCATAGAGGTGCCCGCCGAGCTGGTTGAGGCCGTCAAGAACGGACCCGGAATAGAGACCTGGAAGAACACGGTCTGCAGGCTGTGTCCGGGTGGTTGTGGCATCAGCGTGAGGTTGGTTGACGGCGTGCCGGTTTCGATAAAAGGGAGCAAGACATTCCCCGTGAATCGGGGAGGTCTGTGCCCAATGGGGTTTGCCGGGCTGCAGGTGCTGTATCATCCCGAGCGGCTGAAAGGGCCGCAGCGGCGGGTCGGCCTGCACGGAGCAGGAACCTGGGAGCCTGTCAGCTGGGACGAAGCGCTCACTGAAATCACCGACCGCCTGGCGCCGTTGCGTCGCGGCGGCAAGCCGCATCAGGTTGCATTCCTTGGCTCCGACGAGAGCGACGCCGTAAGCGACCACTTTGCCCGATTCATGCGCGCGTTCGGATCTCCGAATTACTACAGCTTCTCGTCGCAGACCAACGATACGGTACCCTTCCGAATGACGCAGGGCGCCCGGGAAGTTCCGGCCTACGACATCCTCAACAGCAGGGTCGTTCTCTGCATGGGCGCGAATATTCTGGAAGAGGACCATGCGCCCGTCTATTACACGAAGCTGTACAGCGAGGCAAGGGATCAGGCTACCTTCTCGCGGACGCAGTTCGTCTGTGTAGACAGTCGGATGACGCTTACGGCCGCCAACGCGGACCAGTGGATTCCAATAAGGCCCGGCACGTACGGGGCGCTGGCTCTGGGGATCGCCTATGTGTTGATCCGTGAGGAAATGGTAGACACGGAGTTCATTGCAGACCACACTTTTGGCTACGAGGACCGTGTCGATCGGCAGGGCCGGCAAAGAATGGGATTCCGATCGCTGGTACTGGCCGGCTACTATCCCGAGCGCGTGGCCGAGATCACGGGCGTCCCTGCGGAGACCATTCTCGATATCGCAAGAACTCTGGGCAACAACCGGCCCTCTGTGGTGCTGCTTGGGTCCAGTGTCACGGACGGTACCGGAGGCACGTATGCTGCGGCTGCCGCGCACAGCCTCAACGCGCTGCTCGGCAATTTCGAACAGGAGGGGGGGGTTTTTCTTGTGGAACCACCTCCGTTCAGGGATTTGCCCCCGTTCACCGCGGAGCCGGAAGCGACTCAGGGCCTGCGACAGCCGCGTGTCGCCGACTCACGCCGACAGCAGTTTCCCCTCGCAGAGTTCTCCTTACAGAGCTTTGCGGAGAATATCCTTTCGGGCGAGCCGTATCCGATCGACACCCTGTTCCTGTACGGGGGCAATCCACTTTTCCGAGCGATCAACCACCATCAACTCGCCGAAGCCCTCAAGAAGATCCCATTGATCGTCAGCTTCAGTCCGTTCATCGACGAGACGACGGAGTACGCCGACCTTGTCCTGCCCGACCATTCCTTTCTAGAAAAATGGGATGCGGTCTCGAACACGACCTCAGTGATCTTCACGCACGTGGGTATCCAGCAACCCGTGGTGGAGCCATTCCACGACACGCGGCACACGAGTGACGTTCTCAGTGAAATCGGACAGCAGATAGGGGGCGGAGTTGCCCAGGCGATGTCGATGTCGTCGTTTGAGGCTCAGCTCAGGTACCGGCTTGAGGGAGTGTTCGACAGCGGGCGCGGCGCGGTGATAACGGAAGGCGTCGCACGATCGTGGTTGGAGTTCCTGCAGCAGCGGGGCTGGCAGATTGGCCGATACAGCTCTTTCGCGGAATTCTGGCGGCTCATCGTCGACAACGGCGGCTGGTGGGATCCGGTACGGCGTTCAAAGCCATGGGCGGAGGTATTCAATACACCCTCCGGAAAGTTTGAGTTTTACTCCCAGATCCTGGAAGAAGCGATACGAAACCTGGGCTCGGCAGAGGAAAACAGAAGCGGCTACAACCTGGAGCGAATTCTGACAGGCCTCGGAGTCTCGTCCCGTGGAGATACTGTCTATCTGCCTCATCACGAAACGGTGCCGGACCAGTCCGCGGGGTTGCCGCTCTATCTAACGACTTTTCAGACACTGGCCAACCGCGACGGGCATACCGCCAACCTTCCGATGATGCAGGAGATGTTCGGGCAGTCCGTCAGGCGGTACTGGCGTACGTGGGCCGAGATACACCCCGCGACGGCGGAAGCGGCGCGGGTCAAAGACGGAGAATGGATCTGGATAGAGTCCGATGTAGGCAGCATTCGCGCGCAGGCGGTAATACACCCAGGTGTCACGCCAAACGTCATCGCCGTGCCGTTCGGACTTGGCCACACGTCGTACGGACGGTATGCCGCCGGGTTTGGTGCGAACCCGTGCACGATTATCCGAGACGATTACGATCGGATCAGCGGAAAACTTGCTCTCGACTCAACGAGGGTCCGAATAACACCCACAACGTAAAGCGAGCCCTGAGCCATGGCAAAGTGGGGGATGGTCATAGACCTGGATAAGTGCACCGGGTGCGGGGCGTGCATGGCGGCGTGCAAACTGGAGAACAACATCGCCATCGTTGATCCTGATGAGGCCAACGAGGGCCGTGTCATGTTCTGGATGGACCTTGTCACAACATATGAGGGCGAGTATCCGGACGTCCACGCCGAACGCATCCCACGATTGTGTTACCACTGTGACAACCCGCCATGCACTCGCGTCTGTCCGGTCCACGCTACCTACCTCAACGAGGAGGGCCTGGTGGGTCAGATCTACCATCGTTGCATCGGTTGCCGCTATTGCATGGTGGCGTGCCCTTATACGGTCAAGGTTTACAACTGGACTGAGCCTGAATGGCCAGCCGGCTACGAGACCTGCCAGAATCCGGACGTATCGCCGCGAATGAATGGTGTTGTGGAGAAGTGCTCATTCTGCAGCCACCGGCTTCTGACGGTCAAAGAGGTCGCGGATCTTGAACAGAGAGAGATCAGAGACGGGGAGTATATGCCGGCCTGTGCCGAGAGCTGCCCAGCCGACGCCATTCACTTCGGAGACCTGGAAGACCGCGAGAGCCACGTCAGGGAATTGGCCGAAAGCTCCAGAGCAAGACGGATTATGGACGATCTCGGCACCGAGCCCAAGGTGTACTACCTGTCGAGACGAGGATAAGGAATGAGCGAAGCCAGCAATCCGGCCACCGAGAGGGACGAGGTTCTGTATCGGCCCATCTATGAAACGGGGCGGGGCTTTTACTGGACAATCGCGGTGCTAATTGCGCTGATGGCATGGGCACTCTTCATGTATGCCGGCCAGCTGCGCACCGGGCTCGGGGTAACGGGAATGAATCAACCCGTCACGTGGGGCTTCTACATAGTCAATTTTGTCTTCTTCATCGGAATAAGTCACGCTGGCACCCTTATCTCGGCAATCCTCCGGCTGTCAAAGGCCGAGTGGCGGCGGCCCATAACTCGAATGGCGGAGGTGATCACCGCCATCGTCCTGGCGATAGGAGGTCTTCACCCGATCCTTGACCTCGGCCGGCCCGACCGCATGCTCAACCTGATCACGGCCGGTCGCCTGCAGTCGCCCTTGCTCTGGGACGTCACGAGCATCACGGCATATTTCACGGCGAGTACGGTGTACCTGTACCTACCGATGATTCCGGACGTCGCGAAACTCAGGGACCGCGGCGGAAAGCTGAAGTGGTTCTACACGTTTCTCGCGTGGGGGTGGCACGGCACTGAGAGGCAAAAGCAGGTTTTGAACCGGGCCATCAACATCCTGATGGTGATGGTCATCCCGATTGCGGTGTCTGTGCACACGGTGATCTCCTACATCTTTTCGATGACCCTGCAGCCCGGATGGCACAGCACGATCTTCGGACCTTACTTCGTGGTCGGTGCCATTTTCTCCGGCATTGCTGCCCTGCTCATCGTGATGATCGCCTTCCGCAAGGTGTATCACCTGGAGGCGTACTTAAGAGAGGTACACTTCCAATACCTGGGCACACTCCTGCTAATCATGTCGCTCCTCTGGTTCTACTTCACGTTCTCCGAGTACCTGACCGGCGTGTTCGGATCGGAGCCGCATGAGATGGAGATTATCCTCTACAAGCTTACGGGTCCGTACGCGGTACCTTTTTGGGGAATGGTGCTCTGCAACTTCTTGATCCCGGTCGTGATTCTGTCATTCAAGAAACTCAAGACGATACCGGGTATTCTGATCGCGTCCATAGCCGTCGTAATCGGAATGTGGCTCGAGCGGTTGATCATCGTTGCTCCGTCTCTCGCAAACCCGCGGTTCGAGATTCCGGTGGGCGTCTACATCCCCACTCTGACGGAATGGGCTCTTTTCATAGGAGCGCTGAGTGTCTTTGTGTTCGGATTCGTGGTCTTCGCAAAATTCTTCCCTTTGATTTCGATCTGGGAGATGGAAGAGGGAAGGGAAGAAAGCGTCGAGGAGGTCACGAAGCGAGTCGAGAGCTATCTGCCCGCGGACCAGGAGCCAGAGGAACATCCCTCAAGAAAGACCGAGGGCTAAGAACATGTCGGACATCGATACGAGCATGGACGGCGGCCTTCAGCGCAAGCTCATCCTGGCCATACAGCTCGCGAGCTTTTTGTTGATCTGGCTTTTCGTGATCGGAATAGCATTCTGGATCATCAATCTTATGCGCCTTTCCGTTGAACTTGACGATGCCGTGGGCGCAACTGCAGCGATCAGTCTCGTTGCGATTCCGGTCTTTTTCACGCTGGCGGGTGTATTGACATACGTCTTCGTCGGACTGCAGAAGGAAGAAAGACGTCTGGAATCAGAGCGGCGCGCGGGTTCGACTGCGGCCCTGCTCGTCTTCCTGTTGGCAGGAGCGACAGTTGGTTCGTCTGCGGTGGCGCAGCAAGTCGAGCTCCCATCGGACATTCTGGCCGGACGGATCGTCTTCGAGGAAAAGGGCTGCATCGTGTGTCATGGACTCGGTGGATACGGCGGTGTTGTGGGTCCCGATCTCAGTAGCGACCACTACTACGGCAGTTTCATGGAATTGGCGTCCGACGTGTGGAACCATATTCCGCAGATGTACAGGAGGCTGCGCAGGGAAAGACGTGAGCCGCCCACACTGACGTACAAAGAGACGCTCGACCTGTTCGCGTTCCTCTATTCGCTAAGGTATCTGGGTGAGCCCGGTAGCGCTGCCCGGGGACGTCGACTTCTGCAGTCAAAAGGGTGCACCACGTGCCACAGCCTGTCGGGACCCTCCGGGATCGGTCCTGACCTCGCGGCGCTACACGAGTACGCTTCGCCGATCTTCATGTCCCAGACCATGTGGAATCATGTTCCGGACATGGTCGAATCCACTTCGGACGCGGGCATCGCCTACCCGACCCTGACGGGTCGAGATATAGTAGACATGTCGGCCTTCATTACGGCCGGTTTCCACGAGGGCGCGATACACAGGATGTCTGCGGGCAATCCGAATCGCGGGCAAGACATCTTCCACGACAAGGGTTGCTCAGGGTGTCACACAGGACGGAACGGAAAGAGATCCGCGGGCCCGGACCTGTCCCAGAGCGCCGCCCGCCGAAGCGTGTCGGAGATTGCAGCGCTGATGTGGAATCACGGGCCGGAAATGGCAGAGTTCATCGCGGCCGAGAATATGCAGTGGCCGGTCTTTGGCGGCACCGAAATGGCGGATCTGATTGCCTATATATACTTCCTTGGATTCGAGGACGAGGAAGGCGACGCCGATGCCGGCCGACAGGTTCTTGATCGGAAAGGCTGCCTGTCCTGCCACCAGGTTGATGGCACGGGCATAGCGCCCCGATTTGACGACGTCGGACGAATCCGGAATGCCATCGGCATGATCCAGCTCATGTGGAACCACGCTCCCGCGATGGAAGAAAAGCTGCTTATCCGGAACGAAGAGTGGCCGACACTATCTAAGGTCGAGATGCGGAACGTTTACGCCTACTTGCAGCTCGCAACCCAGGCCCAGAAAGGAGTCCCATCCCACCGGCGCCGCCCACGTCAGTGACCGTGGCCGATAACTCTGGCATGCATGCGGTTGAGAAATTCTCGGGGAGGTGGTAAGCTTCCGCCGAGTTCTTCGTTTCAAAGTCCCACTGCCTCGCGAATGAATCAGACCCGGAGAAAGTTTATCAACGGTGCTATCGCCGGCGGCATACTCGGCTGGCTGGGAAGCGTATTGTATCCGATGTTCAGGTTTTTGACGCCGCCGGATATTCCCGAGGCGAACCTGAACTCGGTCCGTTGGGGTCCAGTCGAGGAGTTCCCAATGAACTCCAGCCAGATCCTGAAATTCGGCCGGAAGCCGGTGATTCTTATCCGGTCCGGCGAAGACGATTTTCGGGCTTTTGCCGCGACCTGCACCCACCTCGACTGCATCGTGCAGTATCGAGGAGAGCAGAGAGATATCTGGTGTGCGTGCCACAACGGCGTCTTTGACCTTCGAGGGCGCAACGTCTCCGGTCCTCCACCGGCGCCGCTGGAAACGTTCAACGTGAGCATCGTTGAAGGCGAGATCCTCGTTTCTAGGCAAACGGCATAGAGGACCAACCTTGAGCAACATCGGTCGGAGAGTCTACAGCTGGTTTGATGAGCGCCTCAACCTCGAGCCGCTCATCGAGTTCGGACGAAAGAAGCGAGTCCCGGTGCACCGCTACACCATCTGGTACTATATGGGGGGCGTGGCCCTCTTCCTCTTTATCGTCCAGCTGTTCACGGGAATCCTGCTCCTCTTCTACTATCAACCGGGTGCCGACAGCGGATACGAAAGCGTCCGCTTCATAATGAACAAGGTCCACTACGGTTGGCTGTTCCGTTCGATCCATAGCTGGGGCGCGAACATTTTCGTGCTCATCATTTTCGTGCACATGTTCAGCACGTACTTCATTCGCGCGTACTCAAAGCCGCGGGAAATGACCTGGATCACCGGAGTGATTCTTCTCGGACTTGCGATGTTCTTCGGGTTCAGCGGTTATCTGCTCCCGTGGAACGAGCTGGCGTACTTCGCGACGAAGGTCGGCACAGACATCGCCGGTGCGGTCCCAGTGGTCGGCGACGCGTTGAGGACTCTTCTCAGGGGTGGTGACGATGTGACGGGTGCCACACTGACCAGATTCTATGCATTCCATGTGGCGCTAATTCCGGCCATCTTCGTGATCGTCCTCGCCGTACACCTCTTGTTTGTGCAGCGGCAGGGCATGCACGAGCCGAGTCACTTCAGGCGGCAGCCAGACGCAGCGAAGAAGACCATCCCGTTCTTCCCGAATTTTGTTCTTCGGGATGCCCTGCTCTGGCTCGTAGTCCTGAACGTGCTTCTGTATCTGGCAGTGTTCGCACCGTGGGAACTTGGCGAGAAGGCAGACCCGTTCGCATCGGCACCTGAGGGAATCCGGCCCGAATGGTACTTCATGTTCATGTTTGAAACCCTCAAGCTGCTTCCCGCCCACATACTGTTCGTGGAAGGAGAGGTGGTGGGAGTCGTGCTGTTTGGTGTGGCTGCGCTGGCCTGGCTTCTGGTTCCATTCTGGGAAATCAAGGCGAAGCCGAATCGAAAGTTCAGGCCGATGCGTATCATCGGCATCTTCGTCCTGCTGTACATGGTCATTCTGACGGTTATAGGCTATGTCCTTTAGTTTGGCTTCATTGCTGTCCATCCCACCCGTCTTCCGGCGGCTCGGCGTACTGCTACTCGCGGTGGCACTAGTGCCACAGGTCTTGCGGGCACAGGAGGTTCCTGAACAGCTTGCAGACGACCAGTGCGTGGTATGTCATTTCGATATTGAGAGCCTTCCCGAGGACTTCAATCTGGAGGACATTCATTTGCAGAGGGGCCTCTCGTGCGCGGGTTGTCACGGCGGAGATCCCACGAGTGACGACGAAGACTACGCGATGTCCAAGGAGGCGGGCTTTGTGGGCGTACCGGATCTCGAAGAGATCCCGGAGTTCTGCGGGAAGTGCCACAGCGACATCAACTTCATGCGGCAGTACCAGCCGAGGATTCGCACGGACCAGCTGTCGCAGTACCTCCAGAGCCACCATGGTCAAAGATTAAAGGAGGGCGCCGAAAACGTCGCGGAATGTGCCAGCTGTCACACCGCCCACTCGATACTCCCCGCTTCGGATTCGCGCTCTTCGGTGTACCCACTCAACGTACCGGCAATGTGCAATAGCTGCCACGGTGATCCGCAGACGATGGCGGGCACCGGGCTGCGGCGGAACTACTACTCAGACTACGCAGAGAGTGTGCACGGCCAGGCTCTGCTTGTCGAACATGATCTTGGCGCACCGGCATGTAATGACTGTCACGGTAATCACGGAGCGACGCCGCCCGGGGTGCACTCGGTCAGCCATGT
>JBFIPX010000118.1:0-10051 GCA_041609895.1 Rhodothermales bacterium | reverse complement strand
TCATTCACGTCGGAGGTACTAACGGCAAGGGATCGGTGGCCTCCGTCGCTGCAGCCGTCCTCCGTGCCGCCGATCTGCGAACCGGCCTGCATACGTCGCCCCATGTCCTCGACGTCGGAGAGAGAATGCGGGTAGATGGAACTGCCGCTAGCCAGGAGTGGCTGGCCGACCGGGTAGTCCAACTGTCACCGGCGATCGAACGTATCGCGCCGAGTTTCTTTGAAGTGACGGTCGCGCTAAGCCTGCTGTATTTCTCTGAGAAAGAGGTTGACGCGGCTGTGGTCGAGGTTGGTCTGGGCGGACGACTCGACGCAACCAATGTCGTCGATCCCGCAGCGTCGGTCATCACGAACGTCGCCCTGGATCACACGGAGATCCTGGGCGATACCGTCGAACAGATCGCAGCAGAAAAAGCAGGCATCATCAAGGTTGGCGTGCCCGTCATAACGGGCGTCGTCGGACCTCCCGAAGCCGTACTTAGGCAGATTGCAAGCGATCGCTCCGCACCTTACGAGAATGTGCTCGAGTCGTGTCGCGTCGAGGTCCTTCGATCATCGCTTCGGGAAACAGTAATGACCCTGCACCTTCCCGATCGCACCTGCGCAGCGGTCCGGCTCGACCTTCCGATGAAGCATCAGATAGATAACTCTATTCTTGGTATCCGCGCCGCGCAATACCTGTTGGACGTGACGCAGACGGATTACTCCGAATCGACAATAGCTGATGGTCTTGGGAACGTGCGTAATCTGTCGGGACTGACAGGAAGGTTCGATGTGCTCTCGGAGCGACCACTCATTATCGCCGACGTAGCACACAACGCCGAGGGGATTTCCGCGCTTGTCCGGCATGTCCGGCAGCACACCGTCGGTGGCCAGCTTAATGTGTGCATCGCGCTCATGAAAGACAAGGACGTCAGTGACCTGCCGCAACTGCTCGCAGGGTTAGAAGTTCGCGTCCTTGCCGCCTCCGTCGAATCGAAACGCGCACGCAGTTCGGCCGAGCTGTCCCGGTTGCTTAAGCACCCGAATCTAGAGGTCGATAACCTCGATACGGTCAGTAACGGAATCGAGTGGTTTTTCCGTCACGGGACCATGAGCGATGTACTCATCGTGACTGGATCACACCTCGTAGTTGCCGACGCCCTGCGATACGCTGCAAGATCGGCGAATTTAGGTGAAACCCTGCTGACAAGGCCGCGTTAACACGAGTAGCCTACCTTTTCAGGCGGGAGATTCGTGAGCCGTTCCCGAAACGGTGTCCTCCCCTGATCAAAGATCTTTCCCGTCGACGCGACGGATAGATGTTGTTTTTTCAACCAAGAGCCCTATCTTGCGCATGATTACACTTCATGTGCAGACAGTGCACTAGCGGCGGCGCCACAGCGTTCCTCGTCGCACCAATCGTCAGAATTGCTCTCCTAAGATAGTCTCCCGCTTCAACGAAGAGACTTACCCTCCGACCAGATTACCACGTCACCGGATCACGTTGAACGATCCCAAGACGCGTCCTCGTATATCTATAGTTCCCCGACAGGTATGACCGACTCGACCGCGGTATTCACCTCCGGATGACAACCGGTTTTCTTGCCGCCGTCAGATTCAAAACAGCGAATCCATGAACATCTCCGAACTGAACGAACAGAAGCTTCCCGACCTTCGCGACATGGCGAAGAAGATGGGGCTCGCCGGTTTCTCGACCATGAAGAAGCAGGATCTGATCTATAAGATCCTCGAGGCGAATGCTGAAAAAGCCGCCGACGGACGCCAACGCGAGTCCGGGTCAAGGGACTGGTCGCGCTCAGACAATGGTTCCGAAACGACACAGGAGTCGGCTCCTTCGAATTCCCGACCCGCTACGAAGGAGAACCAGGACCCAACAGACGCCGAAGACAGACGCCCTGACGCAAACGACAGCGATCACGACGACCATCGCGGTCAGCAGTCGACCGACGTTGAGGAAGACGATGGAGATCGAGCTTCCACGGACCGGAACTTGCACCGGGATTCGCGTGGTGACCAATCCCGCGGAGATCGCGACGACAGAAATCGTGGAGACCGGGATGACCGCCGAAGGGGCGGAGATCGCAACCGTGGCCGTCGCGGCGACAAATCGGACGACCGCAGGACTGAGGGCAGGTCAGATAACCGTGGCGATCGTCGAAACCAGGGTGATCGCAACCGAAGCGAAGTCCAGGATCGTGGCAACCGTAACGACCGCGGAGATCGCAACGACCGCGGAGATCGCAACGACCGCCGTGATCGAAATGACCGCGGCAAGGACAACAACCGCAATCGCCGCAGAGACGGCAACCGGCGCAAGAAGGACAATCGACGGGACAACCGCGGACGCGAGGAAAAACGTCAGAAGATCTACGAGGGCCGCCCCGAATACATGGCCACGCACGATCCGAACAAAACGGATCTGGATGGCATGATCCGGAAGGTGGGTGTGCTCGAGGTCCTTCCGGACGGATACGGATTTCTTCGCTCTTCTGAATACAATTATCTACCGAGCCCGGACGACATCTATGTGTCGCCATCACAGATCAAGCGATTCAGCCTAAAGCTTGGAGACACGGTCGACGGCGAAGTTCGACCTCCGAAAGAGGGTGAGCGCTTCTTCGCACTTATCCAGGTAAACACCGTGAACGGGCGAAAGCCTGCCGAGCTCGAAGAGCGGCCCAGCTTCGACTACCTCACGCCGCTCTATCCAGAGAAACACCTGAATCTCGAAACCAAGGCCTCGGAGTACAGCACGAGGATTCTCGACCTCTTCTCGCCAATAGGCATGGGACAGCGTGCACTCATCGTTGCTCAGCCGAAGACGGGTAAAACGGTGCTACTTCAGAAGATGGCGAACGCAATCCATGAGAATCATCCCGACGTTTACTTGATGATTCTTCTGGTCGACGAGCGCCCGGAAGAAGTGACGGACATGCAACGCAACGTCTCGGCCGCCGAAGTGATTTCTTCAACCTTCGACCAGGATCCCGAGCGCCATGTTCAGGTGGCGGATGTGGTTCTTGAGAAGGCAAAGAGGCTCGTCGAAGCGGGTCAGGATGTGGTCATTCTACTCGATTCGATCACGCGACTCGCACGTGCCCACAACGCCGTCATGCCGAACACAGGCAAGACTCTGTCCGGCGGTCTCGAGGCGGGTTCGCTGCGCGGACCAAAGCGCTTCTTTGGCGCCGCCCGAAATGTCGAGGAAGGCGGCTCGCTGACGATCATCGGTACCGCATTGATAGACACGGGAAGCCGGATGGACGAGGTCATCTTCGAAGAGTTCAAAGGCACAGGTAACTCGGAGTTGGTCCTCGATCGGACCCTGTCCGACCGTCGTATTTTCCCGGCGATGAACGTCATCAAGTCGGGTACGCGTCGTGAGGAACTCCTCGTTCCCGAAGCCAAGCTGCAACGCATATGGATTCTCCGGAAACTGCTGGCAGACATGGACGCCCTGCAGGCGATGACCTTCCTGCTCGACAAGATGCGCGGTACGCACGACAACGATGAGTTCCTGATAACAATGAACTCGTAAGTGCAATCGTATCACGTCAAGACGGTCCGCCGCGCCTCGCGGCGGACCTTTTTTGTTTCGAGCGCAGGATGATGATCCACCCCGTAACGAAAACGATACGATGTATCCTGTTCGACATGGACGGCGTCCTTGTCGACGTTTCAAGATCCTATCGACGAGCGATCATTGACACTGCCACGGAGTTCCTCGGAAGACCCGTAGAGCCCTCGGCGGTTCAGAAGTACAAGAACCGGGGCGGATTCAATGACGACTGGGAGCTGACCTATGCGCTCATCCAGGACGGCGGCGGTAACGCGGTTCTCGATCAAGTAATCGACTCCTTTCAGGAACGCTACGTCGGCACCGCCTTCGGTGGCTACATTCGCGACGAACCGGCGCTCATCGACCGTCCGACACTTCGCTCACTGAGTAGCCGTGCCACGCTGGGCATCGTAACCGGACGGCCGCTTGCCGAAGCGGAATGGACCATCGAGTTTCGTAATTGGAGCGATTGCTTTGTAGTGCTCGTGGCTCGCGAGCATCAACGCGACCAACCGAAGCCCCACCCGTATCCGCTTATTCGTGCATTCGAGATGCTCGCCGAGCAGGACTTGGAATACCATCCGTCCGAAGCTGCATATGTCGGTGACACGGTGGACGACATGAAGGCTGCCATCGGTGCCGGCGTATTCCCTATAGGGTTTGTACCGCCGTACCTGAATGCCTCGGAGCAAGCAGAAGTCCTGAAGGAAGCAGGTGCCGAGCTGGTGCTGACCGACCTGTCGGACCTGACCCTGCTTCCGGGATAGGATCAGGCTCGCTATTGATCAGGTTGCCGTACGAGGCGCGCCATCGGGAGAAGGCTCTGCAAGGTAGTGATAGACCATCCACGCCATGAATGCGATCGCGACCGATGCTACCAGCGTGTTGCTCACATAACCGTACTCGGTGTAGGTGACACCCGCGAGCGCGGAACCGAGTCCCATTCCCACCTGCCCAATGGCGATCGCCAGGCTCATGAGCATGCCTCTGCGCTCGTCCGGCACAATAGCCGTCATCAAGGACTGAAGCGGTGAGATTCGTAGCGCAAACATCACCATCGCTCCAGCGAAAAGCACATAGGCTAACCAAATCCCGTCAATGACATAGGTCGTCAGGACCATGACGACGCCGAGACCAATGCAGGACGCGATAATCAGGGGCTTTCGACCCACCTGATCGGACAAGCGTCCCGCGATCGGACTGCTGATAACGTTTGCCAGTCCGCCCACGAAGAAGAGCGAGGCGATCTCCGTCCCACTGACACCGACCACGTTCTCAAGCCATGTGGGCAGGTAGATTACGTAAAGTCCGAGGCTGAGAAACATCAGCAGGTATATGATTGAAACCGCGCGCACCTGCCCGAGCTTAAGCATGTTGCGGTATCGCAAAATTGAGGAGCCGATCGTCAGACGGCCTTCCTCGCGTTGAACGTCGGGCTGCGGAACGAACAGCCACACCAACACGGTCGCAAAGGTCATCGTGATCGCAAACATGAGGAACGGCCATCGGAAGCCGAGCTGATCTGCAAGGATCTTTCCCACCGGTATCCCGATGATTTGCCCGACGGCCATACCGCTCATCACCCACCCATTAGCCCAGCCGCGACGCGAATACGGGTAATAATCACCCACGTACGCGACAGCCGCCCCGCTTAGCGAGCCCCCGGCCGCGCCTGCGAGTGCTCTCACCGACAGCATCGAGATATAAGAGTTGACGATGCCATGCAAAGCGAGAGCGAACGCCATGAACCCGCAGCCGAAAAGCAGCACCCTCCGGCGACCAAACTTGTCCGAAATCGGTCCTATGATCAGCGCTACAATACCGAGCATCACGGTATAGGAGGTAATCAGCAAACCCTGAAGGGACTCGCGGATATTGAGCGCTTCGCTAATCTCGGGCAGGATTGGCGAGACAATGATGACCTGCGCGCTGGCGGAGAACATCATCAGCCAGAGTGCACCCAGTATGAAAAAGTTGTTGGTCGGGCGGCGAGACAAGAGCGGACCAGAGTTAGCGAACCGACAAGGGCCGCGTCATGATACGAAAGACCCTTCGGTCGGGTGCATCGAAGAGAGCGGAGCGACGTAGACGACGAGTTCCATACTGAAAAGATAGCCGAAGCATGAAGACCTCATTGTGCGCAAACCCTCGACGCGAGGACAAGAATGAGATACCATTGGCCTAACGGCACGCCCACAAACGATCAACAGAACAACCGACGGTTCGGCACTTTGGAACGGCTGATTAGTCGTTGTGACAACAGAATAGGCAAAACATTACCTCTTCCGCCAAAAGGAGCAATGAGCCCACTCAAGACAAGACGGATCTCGATAGCCAACAGAATTTCCTTGGCCACGCCAGAAATGTTCGCAAGAGTGTCATTAACCCAGGCCGTGAATTGTCATATCTTGCGTTACTGAGGGCTGCCCGGCAATCGACTTTCTCAAGGAGCCCGTCCGCCTTCCGGGCAGCTTCCCACGTCCTACCACCTGCCGACCGACTATGACGTACCGATGGATTGAGCGAACGGTAAAGGACCCATTAGCCGTCCGTCGTATCCAATCCGAACTCAATCGCCTCGACGAGTCTCTGGCGCGTTCGCTCATTCTCCGAGGAGTAGATTCATTCGAGAAGGCGCGCCACTTCTTCCGTCCATCGATTGACTATCAGCACGACCCGTTCATGATGGCCGATATGGACGTGGCGGCCGAACGCGTCGCGGCGGCTATACAGACACGCGAATCCGTGCTCGTCTATGGCGACTATGACGTCGATGGAACCACCTCGGCGGCCCTTGTTACATCCTTCCTCAGATCGAACGGCGTTCCCGCCGGATTCTTCGTACCGCATCGAATCGAGCACGGTTATGGTCTGAGTCGAGCCGGCATCGACCTGGCGAGGGAGCGGGGTACCTCCCTGATGATCGTGCTTGACTGCGGCGTCACCGCCGTGGCGGAGGTGAAGTACGCGAAGAACCTCGGTATCGACGTTATCATCTGTGACCATCATACGGTCAAGGACAATATTCCTGATGCCGCGGCCGTCCTCGATCCCAAGCGACCCGACTGTTCATACCCCTTCGAGGAGCTGTCGGGCTGCGGGATCGGGTACAAACTGGTTTGCGCCACGCTGGATTACCTCGGCCGAACGGTTGATGAAGCCGTCGAACTACTCGACCTGGTCGCACTCTCGATCGCGAGCGACATCGTGCCGCTTCACGGTGAGAACAGGATCCTCATGCAGGAGGGATTAAGCCGACTCCAGTCAACGCCGAGACTCGGGATCCGTGCGCTCGCGAAGGCCGCGGGCACAGACCTTGCAAGCTGCACCACGAGAGGCATTGTCTTCTCCCTGGGGCCCCGAATCAATGCTGCTGGGCGCCTCGGTGATGCCGCGAGGGCTGTCGAGCTCTTACTCGCGACGGACGACGGATCCGCCGAGTTGCTCGCCTCCGAGCTCGAGGAAACGAATAGCCGGCGCCGCATGATTGATCGAGAGACCGCGGATGCTGCCGTGCAAATGGTTGAGGAGCTGTACGAAGGCGATCTCGGCGCTGGCATCGTACTTCACAACAGCGAGTGGCACCCCGGTGTCATAGGAATCGTCGCGAGCCGCATCGTCGAACGATTCGTCCGTCCGGCCATACTCTTGACCACTGTTAATGGCGTTGCCAAGGGCTCCGCGAGATCCGTCCCGGGAATCAACATCTTCGATGCCGTTAGTGAATGCGCGGACCTACTGGAGGATTTCGGCGGTCACGACTTCGCTGCGGGATTGTCCATCCAGCCGGATCGAATACCGTCCTTGACGGATCGATTTCGGAGAGCCGTAGAGGAGCAAGCCACCGCTGACACATTTGTCCCGGCGATCGACTACGATTCCCGGCTGTCGCTTGGGGCGATAGACTCCAGATTCTGGGCCGTGCTCCGACAGTTCGCCCCGCACGGCCCCACCAACGAGCGCCCCGTCTATCGTGCTGACAATCTCCGTGTTCTAGGTCGGCCGCGTACGGTTGGCCATGACAACGCCCACATCAAGCTCGTAGTAAGGCAATCGGAATGCAGGCCGATGGAGGTGATAGGGTTCGGGCTGGGCTACCGGCTGGCAATGCTGGATAGGTCGAGGCGGGACGGCGAACCACTCGAGATGCTCTTCTCGATAGACGAGCGCGTCTGGAACGGTCGCAAATCCCTTCAGCTTCAGGCAAAGGACATACGTCCTATCGGAACCAGTCAGGCAGCCTCTTCCGCCAACTGATCCTTCAGTTGCCCGCAGACCAGCAGGCAGATCGCCGATATCGTCGGGTCCGTGATTCGATAGAACACATTCTGGCCCTTGCGTTGTCGCTCAAGAATTCCGGCATCACACATCTGCAGGAGATGTTTGCTGACGTTGGCCTGCTTTTGCCCTGTCGCGTCTACGAGCTCCTGGACATTCATGGGTCCGGAGCGGTTGAGATGGTTCAGTAACATTAGCCGCACCGGTTCCGACAAAATCCGGAAACGACGCGCCGCTGCGTCTATAAGAGCCTTGGGCACGAGTTGACTGGACATCGTTTACGAAGTTGCAGCCTTGTATTACCAGCGAGTATTAAGCTCGTGAACAAGAAATGATCCCGCGGGGCGATGCGTCCCTTGCCGGGTAATCGATCGGGCTTGCCCGCGCCGGAATTGACGGACTTCGACATCTTCAGAAAGTCACGTCGAAAGGCAGGCGGCGGCCCACGAGGGCAATCCGTTCTGTAAATATCGCAAATAAACCCCGTCCGAGTGGTTGATTGCGTGTGAGGGGATGGATTACGACCACGGCATACTTCTCAGGCTTGCATCATTCGGCCTTGAGTGCGACCGTATGGTCGTACCCACACTGAGGTCGTCCAAAAAGGTCGCGCACCGCGCGAGGAACGGCAGACGCAACGTCGGGAACACTTATTACTTGTGAGGAATATACCTGAACTCACTATCCCAGGAGGAGGCAGATTTGATGCTTGAGTTCATTTCACAGCCGTGGCCCTGGTACGTCGCGGGACCGATCATCGGTTTGGTAGTTCCGGTCCTGCTGCTGATCGGCAACCGACAGTTCGGCGTTTCCGAGAACCTGCGTCACATGTGTGCTGCAACGCTTGGCAACGTCGAGTTTCTGAAATACGACTGGAAGGCAGGCAAGTGGAATCTCACATTTGCCCTTGGAACCATCGTCGGCGGTTTTGTCGCGTACACATTGCTGAACAATCCGGACCCGATCGCCATATCGCAGGCTACCAAATCCGATCTCGCCGCCCTCGGCATCTCGGACTTCACCGGCCTTGTGCCAACAGAGATTTTCTCGTGGTCCGGGCTAGGCACGTTGCCGGGCATCATCATGATCGTGGTGGGTGGTTTTCTGGTCGGATTTGGATCGCGCTATGCGGGCGGATGTACTTCCGGTCATGCGATATCTGGGCTCGCCAATCTGCAGTTCCCGTCGCTGATTGCCGTTCTCGGCTTCTTCGCCGGGGGCCTGATTGCCACCTACTTCATTCTTCCAATCTTGCTGTAGGAGGTCGTCATGCAGACTATCGATTATCAGCAGACAGCAGCCGCAGCGACCACGTCCGAAGGTTCACAGATGCCGCGCAAAGACGGACTGTTGAAGTACTTCGCTGTAGGAATCTTCTTCGGCATCGTTCTTACGAAGAGTGAGGTTATCTCGTGGTTTCGCATCCAGGAGATGTTTCGCTTTCAGGCCTTTCACATGTACGGCGTTATCGGTGCTGCAGTAGCGGTAGCGGCGCTGTCGGTTTACCTGATCAAGAAGCGCCAGACCAAATCGTTCAACGGAGACGCCATCAGCATCCCGCCCAAGGACTGGGGAAAGGGATATCGATACTGGATCGGCGGCACCGTCTTCGGACTTGGATGGGCGCTTACGGGAGCATGCCCGGGTCCGATCTTCGCTCTGCTCGGAAACGGCGTACTGGTGATGGCCGTCGCGCTGCTGGGTGCGCTCGCGGGTACCTGGACGTATGCTGCTCTGCGACCCAAGCTGCCGCACTAGTCTATCCTTTAACCAACCAACGCTTTCAATAGAGAAACGAAATTCTAGAGGTTACCAACCATGCTATTCCGTCAGATTTTCGACGAACGGTTGGCGCAATACGCCTACCTGATTGGCTGTCAGGCAACGGGAGAGGCCATTGTAATCGACCCGGAGCGAGACATCGATCAGTATGTCAAGATTGCGACTGCCGAAGGTCTCGAGATAACGGCTGTTGCCGAAACCCACATTCATGCTGACTTCCTTTCGGGCTCACGAGAGTTTGCGGAACAGCACGGCGTGAAGGTCTACGTGTCCGACGAAGGCGACGCCGACTGGAAGTACGAGTGGGTGAAAAAGGGCGACTACGACTATACCTTGCTTCACGACGGCGACACTTTCAAGATCGGCAACATCGAGCTCAAGGCGGTTCACACCCCGGGTCACACGCCCGAGCACATAGCTTTTCTCGTGA
>JBFIPX010000117.1:0-10096 GCA_041609895.1 Rhodothermales bacterium | reverse complement strand
TGAATCATGTCTCTGTAGATGCGTCCTTGCTGGACCGAGAAATCGCGGTCCACGGCGCTAACCACGCCGACCGTGACTGTCGGCTCGGACGCTTGGAATAGGCCAAAAGGATTTCCGAGCGCGATGGCCCATTCGCCCACTATGGGTTGCTCAAGGTCGCTGAAGGATAGGTAGGGCAGATCCGTCTCTGGTTCGATCTTCAGTACGGCGATGTCGGTAGCCTCGTCGGTACCGACAAGTTCCGCATCGTACGTCTCGCCGTCTGGAAACGACACTGTGATCTTGGTTGCTCGTCCGACCACATGGTCGTTCGTGACAATGAAACCATCGGGCGAAATCACAAATCCGGAGCCAAGGCCTTTGACCTGCTGCTCAACCTGTCGTTGTCGACGTCGTCCGAAGAACTGCTCGAAGACCGGATCAGAAAACCAGTCCGCAAAGGGATCGCGTACCTGTACGCGACGCACTTCAATGACGTTGATGCTCACGACCGCCGGCGAGGCTTCTGCAACCGCTCTCGTAATTGCGGTTTGACGGGACTGAGTCAGCTCGTCGCTAAGGCTGACTTGGTCCTTTGGTGTTTCGTCCGGGAGAGGCGATATGGCCTGCTCCTGAGATTGAGCGCTGTTTCCGCAGCCGGTACACAGGAGAGTGATTCCCATGACGACCGCGATACGTGTCTTTGTCATACGAGCTATGGCCTTGAGTCAGGGCTCTGACTACGATATGATCGTTGGCCGGTTTCGGCGACCAAGCCCGGTGGGCTGAGAATTGGTGGAGATGGCACCCGACCGGGCTAGCAGCACCTGTCGTCCGCGCTTTGCTTCGACTGCAGCGAATCGGCACAGTCAAAAAGGCCATAGTGGATCGATCGATCACCGATTATCTCGAAGTGAGGATGGTAGCGGGTCGCGTCAAGCATCGCGGCGGTATTGCCGCAAACTCGCTCGGGTTTTCCGGTCTCAAATCGATGATGATCATCGAGTTCGAAGGCGTGAGGTGCGTAGGGTATTGTGCCCAGGTATCGTGCGACCTGCCCGTAGTCCTCGCATCGATCCTCAAGTTGCTCAGGAAGCTTGAAGGCACGTACGGTCCGCGCCGTGAACCGAACATTACCAGTGCGTTTCTTTAGATCAGGGTCGATCAACTCGATGGCTGAGGACGACGTCACCCTGAAGTCGACAAAGCCTGTTTCATGAAGCAAACGTCTGAAGTCCTCGGCATACAGGGCACCGCCCAGACATTCGCCGTATAGTACGGGGTCCGTTGCGATCTTTTCCGGGATGCGACGGTCACTGAATACGTCCGAGAAGTACAGCTCTCCGCCGGGCCTAAGAACGCGGAAGATCTCTGCGAAGACGGAACGTTTATCCGGCGACAGATTAATGACGCAGTTAGAGATAACTACGTCGACTGACTCATCACCAATCCCCGCACCTGCGAGGTCCTCGATGTAGCCATGCCGGATGTCGACGTTCGGCTCGTTAAGTCCGAGCCGTCTGGTCTGGCTGTCTCGATGATGCTGGGCGATGGCGAGCTGATCCTCTGTCATGTCCACGCCAATGACCCATCCTTCTGCTCCGACGAGGCTTGAGGCAAGATAGACGTCCCGGCCCGTTCCGCATCCGAGGTCGAGTACTGTGCATCCGTCCAATGCAAGAGGAATCGGGCTCCCGCAGCCATAAAACCGACTCTGAATCTCATCGTCAATTTTGGCGAGGATCGGCTTCAGATATTCGGGAAAGCTATCGGCGGTACAACATGCGCTGGTGCGTAGGTCCGCCTGCGTCCTGACGACTTTGCTGTAGTAGTTGCGGACGCTCTCAAGCGTAGGGTTATCCAACTGCATCAGTGCTGCCATAGTTTGGTGTACACAACGAGGGCACGCCGATACCTGCTCGGCGTGCCCCTTGGTATATTTCCGTTAAGAAATATTACTGCTCTATGGTCGAGCGTCTACAGTTCCGGTATCCGAATCTGCTGTCCGGGGTAAATGAGGTCCGGGTCCTTGATTACTTCTCGGTTGGCCTCGAACAGCGCCTTCCATTTCATGGGATCACCGTAGTGATGCTGAGCAATCTTGGACAGGGAGTCCCCCTTCACGATCGTGTAGAACACGGGCTGAATTTCGATCGCGAGATTGTCGTTGACGCTTTCAACGCCTTCGACATTTCCTGCTAGCAGAACGGCCTTCTCGCGCGTTGCCTGCGAATCGACCGAGCCGCCTATGGTGACCGCTCCGTCGTCAAAGGATACCTGCAGGTCTTTGACTTTATCGCCGAGCGAGTCGCGGATGTCGGAAGTGATTTCTTCGGCTTCGCGGCCTGGAAGCACTTTCTTGCCGATCTCCTTTAAGAAACTAAAAATACCCATTTGCCTTTCCGTGTCCTTAGTTAAAGTGGGCCCGATGAGCATCGGGTTGGAGAATAATATCATCGTGATGTCCCAAAGGAAAACGCTCAATGCAAATTCGGTGCAAAGACTTCGATCGGTAGCATTGGCGACCTTCTAACGTGGGCACAATATGTTGCAGGCGTGTAAATTCAGTTTTAAGCCCGCCGGTTACCTTGCGCTCATTTGAGCTATTTGGTTAATTCACCCAACTCGGATTTCGGGTCAACATCGGTTCAACGAGGAGAATACCATGGCAAAACTTTCAACCATCGAAGGAGTCGGCGCGTCTCTTGCAAACAAGTTCAAGAAGGCCGGCGTCGGTTCAGTAGAGGCCCTTCTCAAGAAAGGGTGCACGGCAAAAGGTCGTAAGGAACTTCAGGCCGCGACAAAAATCGATGGGAAGCGAATTCTCAAATTTGTCAATCACGCAGACCTGATGCGGGTCAAGGGCATAGGGGGTGAGTACTCCGAGCTTCTCGAGGCAGCCGGCGTGGATACCGTTGTTGAACTGTCGAAGCGCAACGTCGCTAACCTACATGCCAAGATGAAAGAGGTGAACGGCAAGAAGAGGCTCGTTCGTCAGCTTCCCTCAGAGTCGCAGGTAAAAGGATGGGTTGCCCAGGCGAAGAAGCTTGGACGAATGGTAACCCACTAACACATCGTTCATGATTGAGCTCATTGATAGCGGGGGATTGACATGTCTGTAGCAAAGGTAATTGAGATTCTTGCAGAAGGGAACTCGATAGAGGAAGCGGTCGCGGACGCGGCCAAGGAAGCTTCGAAGTCCGTAAGAAAGGTCCGCAGCGTCTATGTGGAGCACATCCAGGCGCTTGTGGATGACGGCAAGGTTAGCAAGTATCGCGTGACCTGTAAGGTGACATTCGTAGTAGATTAGTCGCCCCATCGCAGTGTTAGAAAGAAGAAGGGCCGTCCTGCGGGATGGCCCTTCTTTATTGCGCTTGAGCTAGGCCGGCGCTTAGCTGCCTACTGCGCGGTATACGAGGCTGGCAGCTACGCAAAGTGCGAAGACTGCAAAGCCTATTTGCAGCGTGCGCCTTTTGACACGGTGAGCGGTCGTAACGCCCAGTCGGGTGGTCAACAACGCCGGCAGGCCCAGCACTAGCGCCGTAGCGGGATCTACGTACCCAATTGCAAGGGAACCTGCCTGTGAGGGTGCAGACAGCCCCGAAACGGCGTATGAAGCCACTCCGATCAACGAGATCAATATGATCGTTGCGCTCGAGGTGCCCACCGACGAATGAATCGGAAGGTGCAGCAATCGATTAAACGCCGGCACAAGAACAACTCCTCCGCCAACTCCAACCGCGCTCGAAACGGAACCGGCGGCAACGCCGATGGCGGCGGACCGGGCAGGATTCGCCCGAGCCTGATCAGAATCTGCGATCGCCGCGGTCGCGTTCGTATTGCTCGCTCTGAACATTCTGCCGGCAACCACAAGAAGAACGAGACTGAAGACGACCTGAAAGACGTCCTGATCGTACCACGCCTTGGTGGTCACCAGAAACGTAATTGCAACGACGCCAAAAATGCTTCCGAGTCCGGCGAAAACCGCGATCCGCCATTCAACCGCGTCGCGCCGATAGTGGTGAAAGGCACTGAGGGCAGACGTGAAGAGCGTGCACAGCAGACTCGTTCCGAGCGTAAGCGGTGTCAGAGCGGGCTCCGCAACCCCGGTCGACTGAAAATAGAAGAGCAGGACCGGAGCGAAAATGATACCGCCTCCAACGCCCACAAGTCCGGCCACAAAACCGGCCGCCAATCCCGCCCCCGCGAGAACAAGGAACGGCTCCATAGTTACTGGTCGCCGAGGATCTCGGGATATCGCTCAGGATCCATCAGGATGGACAGTGCCTCCCGCACGTACTCGTCGTAATCGAATGAAGACCGAATCTGGTCGTGTTCACCATGATAGCGGGCGACTATTTCACTCCGCAGTCGCGCCCTAATCTTCTCTCGGTGGCGGGTAAACCCCGCCTGTTTCTCGGATTCAATTGCTTCGCGGAGTCGGTTAACCTCATCATCCGCATTTCGGATTTCTGAGGCGGTCAGGCTTGCCATCACCTGATCCAGCGCGTCCTCTGCCGCTGTCTCGTAGGAAAAATCGCGACTGGCCAACCACGACTCAAAGTCGTCGATCAGCGCGTCATCCGGGACGAAATCGATAGATACCGAATCACGCGTAGCGGCAAAGTGATTTGCATACAAAAAGAAGGCAGCCTTTCGATGCAAGGCCCGCTCGAGCGGCGATGGGCTATCGTCAACATTGACGTCCGGTTCGATGCCGTGACCTGCGCGGACCTGCCTTCCTTTCGACGTGGAAAAGCGCTCGGTATCGTTAGGCATCGACTCATCCTTGGCCGCGTGCCCGAAGCCGTAGTTTGCTGACTGGATGCTCCGGCCGCTGGGAGTATAGTACCTGGACGTGGTGATCTTCAGTGACGTATTGTATGGGAGGCCGCGCACGACCTGAACCAGACCTTTGCCGAATGTGGCTTGTCCGACCACGACTCCCCGGTCGAGATCTTGCACGGCGCCGGCCACAATCTCGCTTGCCGAAGCACTCAGTTCGTTGACAAGAATAATGAGCGGGGTGTCGTCAAGGATCGGTTCCTTACTACTTCTGTAGACTCGCTTAGTCTCTGGAAGTCGGCCGTTCGTAGACACGACGACTGATCCGCGCGGTACGAACATTTCAGAAATCTCGACAGCTGCGTCGAGCAACCCTCCGGGGTTGTCACGCAGATCCAGGATCAATCCGTCAAGCTCTGTTTCTTCGGTCAAAGACTCGATGGCCGTACGAATCTCACGACTGGCTTCGTGCGCAAACCGGTCAAGCCGAATGTATGCTACTTCAGTACCTGCAAGCGTGCCTGCAAAAGAGACATTGTTCAGCTTAACCTCTTCGCGAGTCAGGGTGAACGAGATCGGGTCCTGGGTCCCTTCTCGCTCGACAGCAATCTCGACGGTCGTTCCTGGCTCACCACGCAGGAGAGTCTGGACGTCCGAAATCGTGAGATCTCCAGTTTCTTTCTGTTCGACCCGAATTATGACGTCGCCGGCTCGAACTCCCTGCTTGTATCCACTTGCACCCTCGATTGGTGCGATGACCGTGATGCGGCCGTTGCGGACACCGACGTTGAGGCCGACTCCTCCGTAAGAACCACGGGTAATGATGTCCATATCGGCATTATCAGCCTCGTCGAAGAACACCGTGAAAGGGTCCAGCTCAGCGAGCATTGCGTTGATGCCCGTGCGCATCAGCCGTTCCGGCTCTATGTCGTCAACATAGCTGCCAACCAGCTCCTCGTACACGCCCCCGTAGATCTCGAAGCTCTTGCGGATTGCGAAGAAGTCGTCGTCACGCGGCCAAAAGGCTCCAATAAGGGTCCCGAAGGCAGTTGCGAGGACGAAGACCAATACCGTTCGACGGAGGTCTTTCATGAGTTTGCGGAAGGGTTGACAGTCACCACGTAGACGACTCAGAGGCGGCAACGTTTCGAAAGGCAGTCGCTTCGGACCTGTCAGGCGAGAGCTTCTTCAAGCTCTTGCTCACGCTTTCGAGTGACGATGCCCGCCACACCTATCGAGAGCTGATAAAGTAGTAAGAGCGGTATGGCTACCAGGATCTGGGATATCGGGTCGGGAGGTGTAAAGAAAGCCCCCAGCACCAGTGTTATGATCACTGCATACTTGCGGTGCTTGCGCATTATGGCGGGCGTCAACAAACCGATCTTGGACAGAAAATAGACGACGACCGGTAGCTCGAAGAGAATTCCAGCGCCAAACGCCCAGAAGGTCACCATGCTGAAGTACCTGGTGATATCGAACTCATTAATAATCTGATCCGCGATCTGATAGTTGGCGAAGAACTGAAGTGCGAACGGCGTGACGACCATGTAGCCGAAGGCAATGCCAAGCATGAAGAAGAAAGTGGCAAAGACCGCCGCGAATCGCAGTCCCTGCTTTTCCGACGGGTACAACCCGGGTTCGATGAACTTCCACATGAAGTACACGAACATGGGCGATCCGAGTACCACGCCTACGGCAAGGATGGTACCGAGGTGCGCAAAGAACTGCCCGGTGATGGTGCGGTTTTGCAGCACCAGCTCATCGGCCTCAATGCCGAGTGCCGTGTAGACGAAGAAGTCGGGTTTTGCCGGACCGAGAAGCAGAGCCTCAATGATCCAGTTGCTGAAGAAGGAGCACACGATAGTCACGAGGACAATCGCCGCAAAACCCTTGATGAGCGCCCACCTGAACTCCTCCAGATGGTCGAGAAACGGCATTTCGCCCAGCTCGGTCATGGTCTGGACCGACTTGGGCTCCAGTTTCTTTGGCCTTGGTCGCCGGGTCAGGCGCTTGGTGATGGCTTTCATCGACTGGCTTCCGCCTCGCTCGAGGGCGGGGGCGTGTCGGCAGTACTTGGTGCAGTGCCGTTGCGGAGGTTGAGATCGAGCAGCGAGTCGACCCATAGACCCTCCTTTTCCAATCTCGATCGACCACCGCTCCAGGTGAAATTGAACAGTGTCAGAAGGCCCGCTACCTCGAAGCCGTTCTCCCGAAGGAGCGACAAAGCTTTTGCCGCGCTCCGGCCGGAATTCAGTATGTCGTCGACGAGTGCAACCGGCTCTCCTGGATTGATAGGACCTTCGACGATCCGTTTTCTACCATATGCCTTCTTCTGATCTCGTACGAAACCGCCCTTCAGGTAGGAATGCTTCGGGCTGCTAAGAATGGATCCCACAAGAGCGTAGGCTCCGAAGCCGTGACCAACGATCTGAGCGACGCCCTTTGCGGCAAGCCGCTCCGCCAAAACGCTTCCTATCTCGGTAAACATCCTCGCGTCGAGCATCGCCATCCGCGTATCGAGCAACCATCCGATCGGTTGTCCTCTCGGATCGGTGATTGGCTCCTGATCCTTCCTTACGAGTGAAAGGTCGTACAACCGCCTGCCAAGTGACACGAGATCGCCGACTACTTCCTGGCTGAGAGAATCGCTGCTCATCGAGAGCTGTGGCCGTTTAGAAAATTTGGATTAGTTACGTCCTTTATTGCCAAGGCGGGTTGGCCATTATGCAACTACAAAATCGTAAAGCGGGTACCGCCCACAAAGCTCATGGACCTCGTTACGAACACTCTTTAATACGTCCTCATCAGTGCGATTCGTAATCACCCGGTCGACCAGGCGTGCGATGTAGCGGAATTCATCCTTGCCTAGCCCGCGAGTCGTCATGGCCGGTGTCCCTATTCGGACCCCGCTTGTGACGAACGGGCTTTGGTCGTCAAACGGAACCATGTTCTTGTTCACCGTGATGTCTGCACGTTCGAGTACTTCCTCGGCCTCCTTGCCAGTCACCCCCTTGTTACGCAGGTCGATCAACATCAGGTGATTGTCCGTGCCCCCGGAGACTACGTCATAGCCCATCTCCGTAAAGGTGTCGGCCATTGTCTTGGCGTTAGCAATGACCGCTGCGCTGTAGTCCTTGAAATCCGGCTTCAGGGCTTCGCCGAAGGCAACCGCCTTCGCGGCTATTACGTGCATTAATGGGCCGCCCTGCATGCCTGGAAAGACTGCCGAATCGAGCAGCTCGCTCATATTCTTCACGCGACCGCTTTTGGGCGCGACCTTTCCGAAGGGGTTTTCGTAGTCTTTGCCAATTAGTAGCATGCCACCGCGGGGGCCGCGAAGCGTCTTATGCGTGGTCGTAGACGTGACGTGGGCGTAGGGAAGAGGATCGTTCAGGAGGCCCGCCGCGACAAGACCTGCTGTGTGTGCCATGTCCATCCAAAGGAAGGCGCCGACTTCGTCGGCAATCGAGCGGAACGCCTCGTAGTCGAAATCTCGAGGATATGCACTCGCTCCGATGGAGATCATTTTCGGCTGTACAGCCCGAGCCTTATCCCGCACCTTGTCCATGTCGATCCGTCCGGCGTTAGGCCCCTTCTCTTCCACGCCGTAATACTCTGCGTTGTACAGAATGCCCGAGAAATTGACCGGACTTCCATGCGTAAGATGACCCCCGTGAGCCAGGTCGAGGCCAAGGAAGGTGTCGCCCGGTTTGAGGAATGAGAGATAGACGGCGGCGTTAGCGGAGGCGCCGGAGTGAGGTTGTACGTTCACCCAGTCGCACCTGAATAGCTCGCAGGCACGATTGCGCGCAAGATCTTCCGCAACATCTACGTAATGACAGCCGCCGTAGTAACGCTTGCCGGGAAGGCCCTCCGCATACTTGTTCGTGAGCGGGGAACCCATAGCCTCCAGCACTGCGCGAGAGACAAAGTTCTCGGATGCGATCAATTCGAGCCCGTCGTTTTGTCGCTCTACCTCTTTCTGAATGGCGTCGAAAACGAGTGGGTCTTGAAGCTGCAGGTCGGACATTGAGATCTTCGAGTGTGGTTGGTTTACCGGACTATTACTTGAAGGCGGCGACGGGCGTCACTCCTTATCGTAGAAGCGCGTCAGGTTAATAAAATTGTTTCCTATTCCGAGGAAATGCCACGTCCGTTTGGATACGTTCCTCGGTGCAATATTAATCTTGTACGTACTGAACAGGTAGTAGTCTTTGTGCTCTGTTACTTCATCGGCGTAGCTTTCAGCCATTTGAGCAGCACCGTCGCTGAGAATATCTCCGAGACCAGGCGCCCCCGTTTGTTCACGGACGAGTTCACGGGCTTCCTCAGCAATGTAGGTCTTGAAATCTTCCATGTCCGGATTGGACAGAAACAGAAGCCCGAGGACCACGGCCGACAGGATCCAAAACCATTTCATTTTTCAGTTCTCCAAAGGGTGATAGAGAAGCTAGTTCATCATGGCGTAGGTGAGAATGTTAACACCCATCTGCAGCGCCTCGAGACGTTTCTCAGGCGGATTGTCGTGAACTTCGGGAGGCTCCCACCCATCGCCCAGATCGCTTTCATACGAATAAAGAACGCATAGCCTCCCGCTGTCGTCAAAAATCCCGAAGGCTTGCGCCGACGCGCCGTCGTGTTCATGGATCTTGGGCAGGCCATGCGGAAACTCGTAGTGGCTGGAAAAGATCGGATGGTGGAAGGGTAGTTCACGAAATTCCCGACTCGGGAAGACCTTCTTGATCTCGCGACGAATGTGTTCGTCGAGGCCATAGTTGTCGTCGATATGAAGAAATCCGCCACCCAACAGATATCTGCGCAGCAGCAGCACTTCAGCCTCAGAAAAGCGCACGTTACCATGGCCGGTAAGGTAGATGTATGGATAAGCGAAAAGCTTCTCGTCTGAAAGTTCCACCACTGCTTCATCCGGCGATACCGACAGCGACGTTTCGCTTCGGGCAAAAGACAGAAGCTGCTTGAGAGATTCCGGGTCACCGTACCAGTCGCCTCCGCCCGTGTACTTGACTCGAGCAATCTCGAAGCTGTATTCAGACTGCGCTTGGACCGGCCGAATTAACCAACTAGCCGAAAGCGCACCTCCTATTAATAATGCGTAGAGACGCATAACCGGGTTCAATACTGATCAGAATGTGAAAGAACGATACAGGTTCGAATTTGTTTGACCCGGACGTGTTGTCTTTTCCTTGTTTGATGGCCACTTTTAGGGTATTCCGTACCAAATGCCGAGCATTCAAAGACATGATGCAATTCATTTCAGCCGCCAGAGCAATCTGGATACCTCTTCTATTCGTCCCGCTGATTCTTTCGGGTC
>JBFIPX010000116.1:0-10137 GCA_041609895.1 Rhodothermales bacterium | reverse complement strand
GCACAGCAGGTCGTCGAACTGCCCGATAGGTACGAAACGACTAACGAGCAGTGGACCTTTATTGACGGGACACGCATCCTGTTCGAGAGTGAAAGTGGACGGGCCGCACTCGAGGACTTTCATCGTCGGAAGGCAGCAGGAGAGCTTACAGTACAGAACAAGAGTTCGTCCGTCATCGCTGTCGGCGACACGGTAACTTTTACCGTGGTCAATTTCGAGACTTCGGAGTTCGAGCGACGGGACTTCGTTTGGGTTGAAGAAAGCGCACTTGTGAACATATGGGTGGACGTGTTGGAAACGAGCGGTCCCGGAGGAAACGGAAACGTCACAGACGCTTCCGTCCAAAGTCTGGTGTCGGCGATGGAAGATTCAACCCCTGCTGATTCGTACAATCCAAACGCAGGGATACTGGCAAACAACATTGCGATATTCGGCGATGTGCCGAACGTGGACGGGGACGGTAAGACAGATATCCTCCTCTTCGATATTCAGGAAGTCGGCTGCTGCACGCTCGGTTATGTCAGTCCTAACGACCTCTCACCTACTGGAGGTGGGAACAACCGCGACATTCTCTACCTGGATTCAAACGAGGGTATCAAAGGGCCATCCAACCGTTTTCTGGGAATTGCTGCCCACGAGTTACAACATCTAATTCATGCAAACTACAGCTCGTCGGAGGAAACGTTCGTTAACGAGGGTCTCTCCGAGTACGCATCGATCGTGAATGGTCTTGAATGGCGAAATGTCGTATACCCGACTCAAACCACTGAGCTAAAGATCTCTCTCTTTACATGGGACCGTTCCGCTCCCGAATTCGATTACCAGAGGGCCAACCTGCTGACCACATATTTGGCCGAACGCACCGACGTGCTGACCGTTGGATCAATCACTCGAGATCCTGCCAATGGACGGAGAGGATACGAGAACGCCGTGGAAAGCATCGGCTCGAATTTTCAAGCGCTTCTGATGGATTTTCACACCGCGACATTGCTGAATGGCACCGGTGTGTCCAGCGATCCTCTGTACGGCTTTCGATACACGACTCACGCAAATGCCCGTTCGTTTGTCGAGCTTAGCGCGATCGTCGACGGACGAACAGTCGGCAACACCGCCCGACGCGACACGATTAACGGGGGAGCCGTAATGTATCGGGTCTGGACCGACGTCGAAGACTTCACACTTACGGCAGCCCCGTTTGTTGAGCCAGGTCAAACCCGCGATCTCACGCTGGGACGTGCAGCGCTCCGCGCCATCGTTGAGCGGACAGACGGTACCGTCGAGATCACGGATCTTGATGTCGAGCCAACAGATGTGCTCTTCCCCGGCCTGATCGACCGGCTGACACTGATCTTTGTGCACACCAAACCGGTGTCGAGCGGCGCCATCGGCGTGTCGAGTGACCGGCTTATCTACGATTATTCAGCGGAGTGGTTGGGAGCCGAGTTCTCGACCGAGTTCACGCAGTACGAAGACGGGCAGCCCGACATCTTTCTGAGCATTCCGGACCCGCAGCATTTCTCTACCCGCTTTGAGCTTTCGGACCCTGAGCGAACGACGCTGGACGTCGTGTCGATCGCGATCTACTACAGCAATCAGTTCAGCGGCGGGCCTCCCGACGAGTCTCCGCGCGACTTCACGCTGGAGGTGCGCGCCGACACCAATGGTGCGCCGGGTCGACTGCTCTTCTCGAAGGTGATGAGCGATCCACGGGCGAGTGAAGACGTCTTCCAAGGTCAGCCGCTGCGCTTTCTCGACATCGACTTGAGCAATGAGGATATCCCGGAGCTAACGCCGGCGATTCACGTCGGGGCAGCCAACGCGGGAACGGATGACAACACCATCGTTACCGGAATCGCGAACTATGACGTCGCAAACGTGACGCACCTCTCCGGCGATGGCGGCGACTCCTGGGCCGCGATGTGGGACGTTTCGCTGTCCGACGGGACGTCGCTGAACGGGAAGATGTCGGCCGTTCGGCTTCAGGTCCTCATCAGAGCGGAGCCGGTCGCCATTGAAGACGAGCCGGAACTCCCCGAGCAACTGCAGCTCGCGCAGAACTTCCCGAACCCCTTCAACCCGACGACGACCGTGCGTTACTCGCTGCCAGCTACTGCTGACGTCACGCTTACGGTATACGACATTCTGGGGCGTCAGATGGGCGTATTCGCGGAGGGCCCGACGCCGGCCGGTCAGCACGAAGTCGTCGTAGATGCGTCACGATGGGCCTCGGGGATGTACGTGTATGTTCTTGAGGCCGGCGAGACGCGTCTGACCCGCCAGATGGTTCTGCTCAAATAGGCGCAACAGGCGACGTCCGAACCGGTGCCGTGTAGAACGCTTCGCCATTCGACAGAACGTCATCTCGACGTAAGAGACCGGGGCCGGCAATCAAACGCGCTCCTTCCCACCCAAGCGTGCGCATAGGGTTGTGCCGGCCTGCGTCGACTCCAACCGCACCGTATCTTTCTTCGGCGCCCCACCACCCAATCCCGCCAGCAATATCGCACCTTGCCCAATGGCCCGACTCATCAAGACCGAAACTCCCGCCAAAAAGCGCCACGAGCAAATGCGCTCGTCGGCTGAGGTACTTCGGATGCTCGCCCAGAAGGCGGCATTCGACGACGAGGCAAAGGACATGTGCGCGTTTCTGGTATTCACCCTCCGAGGTATCTACAAGACAATCGATGAGAGCGCACAGGCGTGGGACGAGAGGAACTACTGGAAGAAAGCGGAGAAGCTGCGACACGACTGGAGGTGGAGTCGCATCGCAGCTGATGAATTAGAGAAGATGATCATCGCCAGCAACTGGAGCGCGGTGCCCGAATACCTGATATCCCTCGTGCCGCACTTCTCAAGTATCTCCGTCACCACGGTCACGCGCGACTCCGATTGGTGGTGCGGCGCGCTCAAAGCTTTGAAGGGCAGCCAGGAAAGTTAGATTGGCTATGCTGACGTAAATTGCCCGGCGAGAAACACCGGCCGCATGGAATTATCCGATCATCTTCCGAAACCTGGGTCACTTCTGATCGCTCCACCGGCGCTGCAGGATCCCAACTTCTTCCGATCGGTGATTCTCCTGTGTGAGCATTCGGAAGAAGGATCGTTTGGTCTTATCCTCAATCGACCGATCGAGGCGGAGATCGAGATCATGTCGTCGGACCTCGCAGGGTATACGGGCGGACTCCAGTTCGGTGGACCGGTCCAGCCCGACACGCTCCATTTTCTGCACAAGCTAGATTTGCCGGAGTCCACGACAGTCGTCGAGGGTGTCGAGTGGGGAGGTGATTTCGATGCACTCAAACGGATCTGCAGTGATCGGCCGGTCGGTGATCGCGAGCTTCGACTATTCCTCGGATATGCAGGCTGGGGAGCGGGGCAGCTCCACGACGAGATTCAAACGGGAGGATGGATCGTCACTGAGTCGGACGAAAAGGCCGTGTTCTCTGACGAACCGGATGCTATCTGGCGGCTGCGCCTTCGTCGAATGGGTGGTGACTATGCCGTAATGGCCAATTTCCCTATCGACCCCAGGCTGAACTAACTCGACGGGGCCAATTCCCGTTGAGACACGGGTGGGTGATGCCCGACAAATGTCGTGACGGCACCTCAGATATCGCCTTCACCCGGGCGAATTAGTATTTCCTCGACGACCGTGCGATCGGACTTCTGATAGAGGTCCAACACAATGGATGCTACATCTTCGACCGGAATGAAACGTTCCTCCGGCATACCCGACGATTCCCAGCTTGGCGTGTAGGTTGCGCCAAGAATCAGTGCGGTCGATCGAACGCCAGTACCTATCGTGTCCTCCCGGGTCACACGGGCGAGTCCGAGGAGTCCATGTTTCGCTGCGCAGTAGGCGGCTCCACCAGGATATGCCTTAACACTGGCAACGGATGCGGTGAACACGATCAGTCCAGAGCCGCGGCGTTTCATCGCTTCCAGAAACGCACGGGTCACATAGAACGCGCTGTTCAGATTGACGTCGACCTGGTATCGAAAGTCTTTTGGAGACGTTTCTGAAATGCTGCCAGGAACGAATTGACCCGCGTTATTGACGAGCAGGTCGGGTGCGCCCCACTTTTCAAGAACGCGGTCGGCGACGTCCGCAACAGCCGCCGGATCTGTGACATCGCATGGCAGGACAAGCGTCTCCGCGCCTGCCGCAATGCACTCGTCCGAGACGGCGATGAGCTTTTCCTCTGTGCGGGAAACCAGTGCAATTTTCGCTTCCGCTTGGTGTGCGAAGTATCGCGCGATCGCGGCACCTATCCCGTGACTCGCCCCCGTGATGAATGCTGTAGGCAACCGTCCTTCCTTTTGTGACTAGTACCCGTGAGCCTCGCTTCGACGGACGACCTGACGAGCTACGATCCGTTGATCAACCGCATGAACTCAGACCGTGTAGCGGGGTTCAGGAACTGCCCACTCATCGCGCTTGTGGTCGTCCAGGAGTTCTGCTTTTCTGCTCCGCGCATCATCATGCAGAGGTGCTGCGCCTCGATGACGACTGCGACGCCGATGGGCTCGAGAACCTCCTCAATCGCGTCCCGAACCTGGATGGTCAGGCGCTCCTGCACCTGCAAGCGCCGCGCGAACACGTCGACCACACGAGGAATTTTACTGAGGCCGACAATCCGACCATTTGGGATGTACGCCACATGCGCCTTGCCGAAGAAAGGAAGCATATGATGTTCGCAGAGAGAATAGACCTCGATGTCCTTGACCACGATCATTTCGCTGTAGTCCTCTTCGAACATTGCCGAGCGCAGAATCGCCGCCGGGTCGGTCCGGTACCCGTGGGTCAGGAACTGATATGCCTTGGCCACGCGCTCAGGCGTTCTCAAGAGTCCCTCCCTGTCTGGATCCTCACCGATCAGGCTCAGCGTCTCTCGGACATGTTCAGCAAGGTCGCCCGTCGTCTCCGGGTCGTACTTGTCTTGTCGCTCGTACAATCTATCCTCCGTCGATGCCGACCCGTTTGTGTTTACGGGTACCGAGGTCAATGAACCACTACCAATCATAATAGAACTCCTCCAGAATAAACAATTGAGGGCTGCCTATTCCCCACGATATTCAGCTGAATTGTTGTCGGTTTCTCGCAGCCGTACGCTGTGCAGCGTGCCGCCCGGAATGTGATCTTCAAGCTCATTCCAGATCGCTATCACAAAATTTTCTGTCGACGGTAGCGTGTCCGCCATGAAATCCACGTCCAGGTTCAAATTGGCGTGATCCACCTTTGAGACCACTTTCTCGTTCACCAACTTCTTGAGTTCACCGAGGTCGATGACGTAACCGGTTTCTGGATCAGGTTGGCCGACCACCGTTACTTCGAGTGTATAATTGTGTCCGTGCCAGTTGGGACTGTTACACTTGCCGAACGTTTGGCGATTCCACTCGTCGGATTTCTCCGGATTGTGGAGCCTGTGCGCGGCATTAAACTGCACTTTGCGGGTGACGTAAACTTTCGCCATTTTTAATTCTGCCGGGTTGCCGGGTGTAGCCTAGCGTACCGGATTCAAAATTATTTGTTGCACCAATATAATTAAATCGTTCAAAACGTCCAATACGTTTATAGGTTGTTCTCCGGTGTCTTTTTTAACGATCGCGTGACCGTATCAGATGGCCGAAAAAACGCTTTTTCAGAAGATTGCCGACGGTGAGATACCATCCGAGATGGTCTATGAGGACGATCTTTGCTTTGCTTTCAGGGACATCAACCCGCAAGCTCCAACGCATATTCTCATCTGTCCGCGCAAACCCATACCTGGCCTCAACGACCTCAGCGAAGGAGATTGCGAACTCGTCGGCCACCTGTCGCTCGTCGCGTCTCGCATTGCCACGGACGAAGGACTAACTGACGGGTACCGGACGGTGTACAACTGTGGAAGGCACGGTCAGCAATCCGTTCCACATCTGCATCTCCATCTACTCGGTGGTCGGCAGCTGAATTGGCCCCCAGGATAACGACTTGTCAAATCGAACACGCTCCATTCGCTCTATCGTATTTGGATCGGGAGTTGTGATGCTCACGTGCTTTTCGCAAAGCACGTCCGCCCAATCCATGGGCGGGATCTCGCAAGGCCCCTCTCCCGCATCCTATAGAGTATCCACGGGAATGGAGCGCGACATAAGTCGCTACCGGTGGCTAGGGACACTGAATGTCGATGACCAATTCGGTAACTGGAAGGTGTCGGCCGTCAATCGATTCGTGTCCGACGCGTTCATCCTGTTCAATGATAATCTGAGTATCCGAGACGAGAACCGGTTATTTCTAGCCGCCGAGTCAGCGGGCGGGAGAACGATTGTACCGACGGTTCATGGCACGCTCGGCTGGTACAGTTTGAGTCGCGTGTTCAACGCATCGGCAGCCGTTGGAATGCGTTTTAGGGCATCGCCGGAAATCACGATCGAGCCTCGACTGGGCGCATCGGTTGACAGCCGTCCTGGTGCATCGGTGGCCGGGGACCCTGCCCCACTGCGGACCGACGCGGGGCCCTCCGTGGGAGGCATAGTCAGGTTTGAGAACAGCCCGGCAGAAGACTGGCAAGTAGCTGCATCCGGTGGAGGCTCATGGAAGTCGCTCGCTCCGCGGCAGGCAACAGACGTTCTCCTTCAGGGGTCGGCCATCCGAAGCAACGAAAATCTCAATTTTTCGACATCACTATACGTCTCAAGTGTTCGGCGCGACTCCTACCAGGCGGTATCTTTTCTAAACAGGTCCGAACAGGGCGCGACGTCCGAGTCCGTAGAGGCCACTCGAAGCGATACGCTACTGGTCTCCGGCAACCTACGCACGGCCATCGCCCGCGACCTGTCCGCATCTTCGCTCGTTCGGCTGGGTGTTAACCGGCGAACCGTGCGAACTTCGCGCGCGCCGGACGAAGCACTTTTTTTCGATACAGACTTTACTCGGCGCTCCGTCGACCTGGAGTTCGACCTCAACTACCGGCGCAAGCGCATCGACGCAACGGTAGGTGTGAAAGGCGGCGTACAAAACGAGGAGCGTCTTCTCGCGAACCGCGAAGATCTTTCGCCAGCTCAGGCGTCTCAAAAAACAGACCTCCTCCGTCAGGCCGACTTCGATCAGGGCTTCCTCGAGCTGCACGGAAGGACCGTCGCAAGCCCCCTTCGATTTCTCATTCTCAATATCGATGGAGCCGCCAGCATTCTTCGTCACGACACGCCCGCGATCAACCCTGACGATCGCGACGAACAGCTCTTGACCGGGCGCGTCGGGGTGCAACTTCGCTTCTCTCAGCACCTTTCGACCGATTTTTCTTTCTTCGTGTCGCGTTACGAAACAGTCTATATCAAAGCGGAGCGCTCCGCTGAAAACAATGTGCAGCGGGCCCTTCGCTTCAGACCCGCAGTAACGTGGACGCCTTCGGAGAAGACTCGAATACGGCTCACGTCGGAAGTTCGCGCCACCTACACCGTCGACGACTTCGTACTACCGGGACGCGCCCCGCGCGATCAATCGGCGCGCGAACTTCGCTACGAGGCGGATCTGGAGCACAACCTGCCCTCGAGGCTGCGACTCACCGCCCGCGCCACCATTAGCGACCTTCGCCTGGGACGATTTCTCGACGCCGCGTTTGCGGAAATACCCTTCGACACACTGGTAACAACGAGCAGCTGGCTGCAGCTTCACTCGACCGGAAGACTGAAAGCCTCCGTCGGCGTACGAACATTCATCAGGAGCGACTACAATCAGTCGACCTCTGTCAGATACACACCCCGCGCCGCCGACGGCAGCCCGCTGCTTGACTCGAACGGTTCGCCCATCGTATCAACCATTACGCGGCCAGGCCGCGAGCGGATTTCCCAACTGGGCCCGACGGCATCGCTTTCGTGGCCATTACGCCACCGCACCGAACTCATCTTCGAAGGCTGGTTCGTGGTACAGAGGATTACGCAGGAACTTTACGGCAGTCTGCCGGAGGAACAGTCGGAAACGATACGCAGAGCCGCAGACCGCGGACGCCGCACCATCATCCCAAACCTCACAATGACCGCCATCTGGCGCTTCTAACATGCGCGGCACCGAGTACAAGAACATGCTCGTCCTAGGCGTGACCGGCGGTATCGGCAGTGGCAAGTCGGCCGTGTGTGACATATTGGAGGATAAGGGCGCCCGCATCTTTCACGCAGACGAAGTAGGCAAACGTCTCATGACCGATGATCCGCGAATCCGGCGCGACATTTCGTCCGCATTCGGCAACCGCAGTTATCTGTCGTCTGGCAAGCTGAACCGAAAGTACCTGGCCGACCTCGTCTTCAACGACGGTGCAGCACTGAAGCAAATCAACACCATCGTGCACCCGCGGGTGTTCGCGGCGTTCACTGCAGCCAAGAAGAAAGCACACCGCGACGGTGTTCGTCTTCTCGTTCACGAGGCGGCACTGCTATTTGAAGCCGGCGGCGACCGGCACGTCGACTGCACCGTGTATGTAGACGCACCGAGATACATACGCATCGATCGTGTAATGCGGCGTGACGGAGTTACGAAAGGGAAAGTGTTGCAGCGGATGCGATATCAGGTCTCGGCGGCGGAAGGGCGGCGCCGGGCTGACTACGTGTTGAAAAACGATTCGGACCTTGTCGCACTCGAACGACGAACGCGACGACTGCTGAAGCGGGTTGAAAAGTCTTTTGCGCATCATCTTCAATCACACCAGTAGCAAGCGTAGCGATAGGGGCGTAAACAATTACGAAACAAGGATCTAGGGTGCGGTCGACTCAAGTTCCAGCCAGGTACACCTCGGACCGGTCGCAGGCGCGAACCGTATCTCTTTTTTTGAAGCCCGGCGCTTTCCGGCTACATTGCAGTCAAAGAGCCACCGGTGACAACCGCTTCACTCGGACGCTCGCACCGCCAGTCAGATAGCATTTTCAATCTCGGCATGTTGTTCTTCGCCGAGCCATCGGAGAGGTGTCAATGATGTCCGCAAGGCCGCAGGTGGCCGTTATCATTAGCGATCAGCCACCTGCACGACTGGAAGCCGGAGGCAGATCTGGGTCGGGCAAGATTGCGATCATCGGGTGAGGCCTAACAAGTTACCGACGTTCACCGTGTCTCATGGCAAGCAGATTCAAATACGACGCAGAAGACTCAGGCGCCGTGGGTTTAGCACCCTCCGACGTTGCGATGACGTCAGGCAACGAGCAGGCGGAACAGCCACCGGCGCCAAGTCAAGCGAAGTTTGACCGCCTGTTTGAATCCAGCATTATGGGTATCATTGTGGCCGATATCCATGGCAACATCACCGAGGCAAACGATTTCTTTCTCCGGCTGCTGGGCTACACGCCCGACGACCTGCCGCTTCGCTGGGACGTAATGACGCCACCTGAATGGCGGGAGATGGACGAGGCCAAAATCGCCGAGTTGCTCACCACGGGTGAGGGGGCTCCGTGGGAGAAGGAATACATTGCCAAGGATGGACGCCGCGTACCCATTCTCGTCGCGGTGGCCCTCCTTGAAGGAACGGCCGGCCGCTGCATCGTCGTGGTTCTCGACCTCACCAAGCGCAAGCAGGCCGAGCAACGACTTGTTGACCGTACGAGCCACCTGAAAGCATTGGCGGCCGAACTGGTCTTGGTCGAAGAGAAAGAACGGCGGCGCATCTCCATAGGACTCCACGGCGAAATCGGCCAGACGCTGGCCACCGCCCGGATGAAGCTTGCAACGTTAAAGAAAAACGGTGGGTCCCCGGTGAGCGACCGGGCCGTGGAAGAAATTCGCGCCTTGCTCGACGAAGCAATTGACGTCACCCGATCGTTGACGTTCAAGTTGAGTTCGCCTGTCCTGTACGAGTTGGGTATTGAGGCCGCGCTTAAGAGTCTCGGTACTCAGACGGAGGCGCAGTACAACATTCAGTTCCATTTTGAAAGCGATGGGCGGCCTGAACATCTGACCGAAAGCACAAGCATTGTTCTCTACCGGGCAACACGCGAGTTGCTCTTCAACATTGTCAAGCACGCGCGAGCAGACAACGCATGGCTGCGAGTGGATCGAGAACGGGATCATCTGCGCCTCACCCTTGCCGACGATGGGGTCGGGTTCGACCCTTCAGGAGTCGGGTTTTCTTTTGACCGGTCCGGCGGGTTCGGACTCTTCAACATCCGACAGCAACT
>JBFIPX010000115.1:0-10153 GCA_041609895.1 Rhodothermales bacterium | reverse complement strand
CCGTGTTGTAATCGACGGTCGGCATGCGCGCGCAAACGACGATGGAGAGCCGTCTGGGACGGCAGGTCAACCCATCTTGCAGCAGATCGATGCGCGGTCACTTACCAACATTCTGACGATTGTGACCCGCTACTATGGCGGAACGAAGCTGGGTCGCGGAGGCCTGATACGGGCCTACGGTGACGCAGCCTCTCGGTCACTCGATATCTCCGGCACCAGGACCCACTATGTCTATCGTCGATATCATTTGTGTTTTACCTACGACGATACTCATCGCGCCATGCACCTGATCGAGTCTTTCGGCGGATTGAAGCACGAAACTGCTTATACCGAGGAGACGCGGATGACCGTTGATATTCGCGCGTCGAAAGCTTCAGAGTTTGAACAGATATTTGTCGAAATGCTTGGTGGAAGAGGTTCGTTAAAAATGGTCGAGGAACGACAATGAAGCATGAGAGCGGCGAATATTCGATAACACTGATTGGCGTTCCCGAGTGGGCGAAAGGCGTAGTGTGGTATCAGGTATTTCCGGATCGTTTTCGAAACGGAGATGCCGGTAACGATCCGACGTTGAAGAGTCTTGAGGGGGCCTATCCTCACGACCTTCGCTCTCCGTGGCAGGTACACCCGTGGACATCCGACTGGTATGAACTTCAACCCTATGAAAGGGCGAATGACGGAGACCTTTGGTACAACCTTGAACGGCGGCGATACGGCGGAGACCTCCAGGGAATTATTGACAAACTCCCGTACATCGAGGACCTCGGAATCGGCGCCCTATATCTGAATCCGGTCTTCGAGTCTCCTTCCCTCCACAAGTACGACGGGGCTAGTTACCACCACATCGATCCGTATTTCGGCCCGGATCCCGCCGGTGATCAGCTGTTGGTTCAGTCAGAGATACCTCATGATCCCGCCACATGGGTCTGGACCGAGGCCGACCAAATGTTTCTTGAACTAGTCGACCGTTGTCATATGCGCGGCATCCGCCTCATCATTGACGGCGTCTTCAATCACGTCGGCGCTCGCCACTGGGCGTTTCGCGACGTGGTGAAGAACGGGCCGCAGTCTGCTTATGCAGACTGGTTCACGATCAAGGAGTTTGGGCGGCGCGGTGACATCGACTCGATGGAATACGAGTGTTGGTGGGGGTTTCGGGAGCTTCCGGAATGGCGCGAGGACGAAAACGGAATTGTGGAGGGGCCGCGCAAATACATTTTCGACATCACTCGCCGATGGATGGATCCGCTCGGGACAGGAGATACTTCAAAGGGTATCGACGGGTGGCGACTCGATGTCGCATTTTGTGTTTCCCACGCCTTTTGGAAAGAGTGGCGGGTGCACGTCAAGTCGATCAACCCGGAAGCCTATCTCGTTGCGGAGGTTGTAGACAGTATTGAGGAGAACAAACCGTTCCTTCGGGGTGATGAGTTCGATGCGGTGATGAACTACAATTTCGCATTCGCGTGTGCAGAGTTTTTTGTAGAAGACAGCACGCGCATCACCGCATCAGAATTCGACAGGCGCCTCGCTGAGCTTCGCAACGCGTTTCCGGGCGAGATCGCCTTCGTGCAGCAGAATCTCGTCGACAGCCATGACTCAGACCGTTTTTCGTCCCACATTGTTAATCGCAATTTGGGGGGCTACCGAAAGTGGATGGAGTATCATCGTCTCTCGAAGGCGAGCAATCCTGACTATGAAACACGCCGGCCCTCAGATGAAGAGGTCGCCATGCAAAAGGTGGTCGCTATCTTCCAGATGACGTATCTCGGTGCTCCGATGGTCTACTACGGTGATGAGGTTGGCATGTGGGGCGCGAATGACCCATGCTGCCGAAAGCCCATGGTCTGGGACGACCTGATTTTCGCACCGTCGGCGCACGGACCGTTCGGCACCCGGCAGTCGAATCCGGATCCCGTCGTATTCGATGAAGAACTGCACGCCCATTATCGAAAGCTGATTCGCATCCGGAACCGGCATGGAGCATTGCAGAGGGGTGAGTTCAGAGCCGTGTTGGCGGACAATGAAGCAAAGGTATATGTCTTTGCACGCCAGCTCGGTCGTGAGGAAGTAGTGGTCGCGGTTTCGGCGTCCGCAGAGCAGCAGCAAGTAGACGTGGACGGCGTCAATGGCCGTTTTAGGGACGTTCTCAACGACGATGAGCTCGAGTCCGACGCCAGTCTACTCAGCTTTGCTTTGCCGGCTCGGTGGGGTCGAATACTGGTTCGCGAAGCCTAGCTGTCACTCGGCTTGGTCCGGAGGCGTGTCGCACGATCAAGACCTCGTCCCCGATGATGGACTATTGGCGTGCGATTAAAACCGATCTGCAATCCCCGCGTTCATCGCATCGACGGCAAGCTCATCCACGCGATTGTTCATCGGGTCGTCGGCATGACCCTTTACCTTGATCCATTCGACGCGGTGGCGCTGGTCCAACTCGACCAGCAGCTCCCACAGATCTTTGTTCTCGACTGGTTTCTTCTTAGAGTTTTTCCATCCGTTGCGTTGCCACCGCGTAACCCACCCCTCAGTGAACGCTCGCGCGAGGTAGGCGCTGTCCGTATGGATCACAGCGTGCACGGGTTCTTTCATCGCGGCTAGCGCCTCGATGGCTGCTCGCATCTCCATTCGGTTGTTTGTCGTGTGTGGCTCGCTTCCGGAAAGGATGCGTTCGTGCTCGCCGTATCTTAGGATCGCAGCCCAACCGCCGGGTCCGGGGTTGCCGCTGCACGCGCCGTCTGTGTATACAATAACTCGCTTCAAGGAGGATTTCTTCTGTGGTGATCAATCAACCTACGTGACACGCGACGGCTAAGAATACTAAACGTCTTGCAGACGCGAACGCCGTGCAAAGTGACCAGCTGTTCTTGAGATGAAATTCGTTGACTACGTGACGATTGTTGTCCGCAGCGGCAAAGGGGGTGCCGGGGCGGTATCCTTCCGTCGTGAGAAGTTCGAGCCCCGAGGGGGCCCCGACGGAGGCGATGGTGGAGACGGAGGTTCAATTGTGCTAGAGGCCGACAAGCAGCTCTATACCCTCCTGGATCTGCGCTACAACCGCCATCATTTCGCGCGCAACGGTGGTCATGGCGAGGGATCTAACCGAAAGGGTAAGGACGGTGAGGACATCGTACTGCGGGTACCGGTCGGGACTACGATTCGCGACACCGAGGCGGGTGAGTCGATCGGAGAACTTGTCGAGCACGGACAACGACTCGTGATTGCCCGGGGCGGTCGCGGAGGTCTTGGGAACGCGCAGTTCAAATCAGCAACGAGACAGGCGCCGCGATATGCACAACCTGGAGAGCCCGGGGAAGAGCGCCACGTCACGCTCGAGCTTAAGCTGCTCGCGGACGTTGGACTGGTCGGGTTCCCGAACGCAGGCAAGAGCACACTGGTCGCGACACTATCTGCTGCTCGACCAAAGATCGCCGACTATCCTTTCACGACGCTTGAGCCCGCGCTTGGAGTGGTATACGTGGACGTTTACTCGTCGTTCGTTATTGCAGACATTCCGGGAATTATTGAAGGAGCGCATGAGGGCAAGGGTTTGGGCATTCGGTTCCTAAAGCACATCGAGCGAAATGCCGTACTATTGTTTGTAATTCCGATCGATTCGCACGACGTACGGGAGGAGTACGACACGCTTCTGGACGAACTTCGAAGCTATGACGAGGCGCTACTCGCCAAACCGCGATCGTGCGTGCTCTCGAAATGTGATCTCCTCGAAGGAGGAGCGTCGGATCCACTCGTGAGGGAGATACGGGCGTCGCTGCCGGACGAGCTGGAGGTCTTTCCTATCAGCGCGGTGACGAAAGACGGGCTCGAAAATCTGAGGTATGGACTTTGGAAGAGAATCAAAGCATCTCGGCAATTGGAAGACGTGTGAAGTCGGTTCAAACGACTCCACGGTTCTGAATAAGGACCAGGCGGCCGCCGTCGCCCTCAATACCGTTCCAGGTCTCGGACCGGCCCGCCTGCGCGCCCTGCTGGTCCACTTCAAATCGATGAAATGCGTTCTCGGTGCCCAGGAATCGGATCTCCGCAGAGTCCCCGGAATCGGGGGCAAGCTGGCCCGCGAAATACGCGCCCTCGATGCCGGGCAGGAGGTTGATCGGCAGCTTCGGATCGCCCGCCGGGTTTCCGCACAGCTGGTCATGAAGACAGACATTGAGTATCCACCTCTCTTGCGCGAGATTCACGATCCGCCTGCATTCCTGTGGCGCCGCGGCCATCGATCATTGGATTTGAAGTACTGCGTGGCAATTGTCGGCTCACGGCGCGCAACGCGATATGGCGTTGACGCGGCGTTCGCAATGGCCCGGGACCTTTCTGCGTGCGGCTACACGGTAGTCAGCGGAATGGCATACGGGATAGATGCTGCAGCTCACCGCGGCGCGCTTGCCGGGGGATCACCAACAGTGGCCGTCTTTGGCTGCGGCGTCGATTGTGTCTACCCCGGCGCTCATCGTAAGCTGGCCCGCGAGGTGCTTCGAACAGGATGGGTGTTATCGGAGTTCGCGCTAGGCAGCAAGCCGGATGCTACGAATTTTCCCCGACGAAACCGGCTAATCAGCGGCATGTCCCTTGGAGTCGTAGTAGTAGAGGCATATGAGCAGGGAGGGGGACTCATTACAGCTCATTTTGCGCTGGAGCAGAATCGCGAAGTCTTTTCGATCCCCGGGCCGCTATCGAGCAAATCCAGCATCGGTACGAACCGTCTCATCCGAGATGGCGCAGCGAAGCTCGTGATGGACGCGCACGACGTGCTGGTAGAGCTCCCTCGTCCGCCAAACACGCCGGACCATGCGCATGTGTCAGAAAGAACGAGCACCGGGTTGACAGCAGAGGAGAGGAAACTGATCGACGTGATCGACGTGTCGGGAGCAGATCTAGATACTATTTCCTATCGGTCGGGTCGACCCTCGTCTCACGCACTACGGGACCTGCTGAACCTGGAGATAAAGGGCCTTGTCACGCGTGGTGTGGACGGGTTATTCTATCTTTCGCATCGATGAGAAACTTGCGAGCGGCGCCAGCGCCCGAACCTCGACAGATCGCAAATTGTGAGCACAGAGCCAGACAAGGAAGAACACGTAGTCAACCTGGTCGTCCCCTCGGGCTATCGTGAAGAGGCGCGTCTCGACGTATTCCTGACTCGAAAACTTCTTAACGCCACCAGAAGCAAGGTTCAGAAGGGAATCAAAGAGGGGCGTGTTCAAATCAATGGCCGGCGCGTAACGCGTCCTTCGCATTCGGTGCATGCCGGCGATCGGATTGAATGCAAGGTATTGCGGAGCCCTCCAATCCAAGCGGTACCGGAGGACATCCCGCTGAACATTGTCTTCGAAGATGAGTGGCTTCTCGTCGTAAACAAACCTGCAGGGATGGTAGTGCATCCGGCATACGGCAACCGAACTGGCACGCTGGTAAACGCGCTGCTGCACTACGTCGGGGCAGGTGTAGTTTCGATCGATTCTTTGGAAGACGATGACGACGATCCCGGCTTATCGACCGCGCATGCTCGACCCACAGGTGACGGGGATCCCGCGATCAGACCGGGTATTGTGCACCGCCTCGACAAGGATACGAGTGGCCTTCTGGTTGTCGCAAAAGACGACTTTGTTCATGCCGGTCTGGCAAAACAATTTGCGGAACGCACGATTACGCGCGAATATCTGGCAATCGTGCTGGGTGTCCCTGAGGTTTCGGGCAGGATTGAAGGCGACATCGGCCGAAGCAAACGAGATCGAAAGAAGATGGCCGTTGTGCGACCCGGCGATGGCAAAAGTGCGGTCACACACTACGAGACAATCGAATCTTTCGCCGACTCTGCGCTTGTACGGTTTCGGCTCGAGACCGGCCGGACCCATCAGATCCGCGTCCATGCCGCATCACTCGGTCATCCTGTTCTGGGCGACGAGACCTACGGAGGAACTGACTTCAAGCGTGCCATCCATTCCCGTCACCGTCGAGCATTCTACCGCAACGTTGTCAAGGGCTTGGGTCGGCATGCCCTACATGCTCGCTCGCTCGGATTTGTACATCCTGTCACCAATGAAGTCATGCGGTTTGAGTGCGCACCTCCAACTGAGATGGCCAGCGCAATAACCCGCCTCCGCGAGAACGCAGAGTTGCAAGATTAGGCGTTGTGGCACAGTCGGTATCGATTGATCCGGCAGTATTCGGTCCGGCTGCCGGAGGCTCGACCTACCTTTCGTATATTCGCGAGCGATTCTCCGGATCTGTTAACGTAGTACGAACATCGTCGCAGACAGATCGTTCAGAGCATCTTGTTGTGTCGGACACCATTAGTGAGCATGTTAGCAGTGGAGACAGAAATCACGCAGCTTCTTAAGGCGGATACCGTTCGCGTGGGGCTACCAGGCTCGACGAAAGACGAGGTCTTGAGGGCGCTCCTGAAGCTCGTCGGCAGTGATCCCGCGGTCGTCGATCCGGACATCGTTGAAACAGACGTGATGGAACGCGAGGCGCTGATGTCGACAGGTGTTGGCCAAGGTCTTGCGCTCCCACACGCCAAAACACGCGGAGTAACCGAGGCAGTCGCCGCCTTTGCGGTTTCTCGCCATCCCGTTGACTTCGGCTCGATCGATGATGAACCCGTCCAACTCTTCTTTTTGCTACTCGCGCCTGAGTCCGCACGGTCACAACACATTAAGGTGCTTAGCAGGATCTCTCGCCTGATGAATCGAACTGATATCCGTGATGCGCTTTTGGCTGCGAAGAGTTCCAGGGAGGTGCTTGATATTCTGGGTCAAGGAGAGGAAGCTCTCCTTCAAGGATAGATTGCGGCGTCGCCACTTGCCCGTTTGAGCCGTCAATACAAAAATATCAAGGGTACCTTCGACGTACTACCATTTGCGTCTGATTCCGAGGGTACAGCCGTCCCTTCAACTGCCGTATGGCAGACCGTGGAAGGACACATTCGGGATGTGATGGCTACCTATGATGTACGCGAGATTCGGACACCCATTCTGGAGCCCACGGAGCTGATAGCCCGAGGTATCGGACAACTGACCGATATCGTGTCGAAGGAAATGTTCGCCTTTGAGCGAGGCGACACACAGTACGTACTACGTCCCGAGATAACTGCGCCAGTGATGCGTTCTTACATGCAGCATCACCTCGATCAAACGGGCGGGGCGCAGCGTCTCTACTACATCGGACCCTGCTTTCGTGCCGAGCGACCACAGAAGGGACGCTTTCGGCAGTTTCACCAGTTCGGCGCTGAGTTTATCGGCGCGCCGGACCCGGTATCGGATGCGGAGTCCATCGCTCTGATGATGTCGATCTACTCTTCACTCGGCATCGTCGATACCGAACTCCGGCTCAATACACTTGGGGACGAGAGCAGCCGTCCGCGTTATCGTAATGCCTTGGTGAAGTATTTCGAACCCTATCTAGGCGACCTCGCAGAGACGAGCAGACGTCGATTGGATCAGAATCCATTACGTATGCTCGACACCAAGGTGCCTGAGGAACAAGCACTTCTTAAGGAGGCACCAAGGCTCATAGATTATGTCGACGATAAAAGTCGGAGCCACTACGACCGCGTAAAGACACACCTTTCGGACATCGGCATCGAGTTCGTCGAGGATCCAATGCTCGTCAGGGGATTGGACTATTACACGAGGACCGCGTTCGAACTGGAAAGCCCGAAACTCGGCGCGCAGAGTGCATTGGCCGGAGGTGGACGCTACGACCTTCTTTCGATTGAAATCGGAAGCAAGAGACCGATACCAGCAGTTGGGTTTGCCGCAGGCATGGAGCGGTTATTTCTCGCTCTGGACGAAGGAGTTGCCAAATACGACAACCCACCACCCGACCTATTCATCGTTGCGCTCGGAGACGAAGCTGTGCGCGAGGCATTTAAGATCGCTCATGACTTGCGTCGTGAACAGAAGAGTGTGGCGTACGACCTTCTTGGAAGAAGCGTGAAGGCTCAGATGCGGGAAGCAAATCGGCACGGGAGCAAGTGGACGATGATTCTCGGAGAACGAGAACTGGCCGACGCCCAGGCCCAGCTTAAGAACATGGAAACGGGAGAGCAGAAGGCGGTGCCGCTAAATACAATCGCCCAATTCATAGTCTGACGATCGACGTCATGTACCCAAGACTAAGCGACATATTCAGAGACGTCTTCGGTTTCGAGCTTCCATTCCCGATCTATTCGTTCGGAGCCATGGTGGCAATCGGTGTGCTTACCGCCGCGTGGCTCCTCGCCAGAGAGTTCGACCGTCTCTACGAGGAGGGACGCCTCAAGGGCGTGCGAATTGAAGCGCCCGACAAGGGCAAGAAGGGCCGCAAGCGGACCGTTGAGGCGAGTCCATCGGTGCTCGTCGGCACGATTACGGTAATTGCCGTACTCGCCGGGTTCGCGGGAGCCAAGATCTTTCACATCCTTGAGAACCTCGACGCGTTTTCGAGAGATCCTGCTGCAATGATCTTCTCGACAGGTGGATTCACCTTTTACGGCGGCCTTCTGATAGCTGCCGTGGCGATCACCCTCTACCTTCGTTCAAAATCGCTCGACGTCGCAACCGCGACCGATGCCTTTGCACCGGGGCTCATGATCGCTTACGGAATCGGTCGTATTGGGTGTCATCTCGCGGGTGACGGAGATTGGGGAATAGCCAGTAACCTCGAAGACAAGCCGGCCTGGATTCCGGAGTGGCTATGGAGCGAGACCTATCCGAACAATATCCTCGGCATGGACCTGTCCGGGCAGGGTGTCTATCCCACGTCTATCTATGAATTCCTGCTGGCGGCGCTCTTCTTTGGCGTGCTTTGGGGGCTGCGTAAACACCCATTCCAGGGTGGCTGGCTGTTTGCCCTTTACCTGATCTTTGCGGGAGTAGAGCGATTCTTGATCGAACAGATTCGAGTCAATAACCGCTTTGACCTATTCGGGATTTCGGTCACGCAGGCGGAAGTCATCTCTGTGCTACTGGTCACCGTCGGTGGGATAGGACTCGTATTGCGTCGCCGGCGTCGCGAGGACGGAGATCGTCGCAATCAATCGAGTGAAGCTGCGTTGCGATCGGATGAAGCTCACTCCACCGCCGAAGCGGATAGTGCTTCGACCTAGACGGTGGCCGGCGCCCCGGAACCTGAGGAGACAACGCTAGAACGAGGCACTTTGGCACAGCCATGGGTCAACGGGCGACCCCCTGCACAGTCGCTGGTCACGGGCAGCAAGAAATGAAGCAGGTGTCGAATCCCCGCGGTCAGTGCCTACCCATGCACGAGTCGCGGCCCCGCAGACCTGACCTCTTCGTTCGCACCGCTTTCATACTTCGAGAAGTTTTTCTCGAAGAGCTCTGCGAGTCTTGCGGCCATCCGGTCATAGGCTTCTGCAGACTTCCATGTGTTGCGAGGCAGCAGTATTTCGGATGGCACGTCGGACACCTTGGTCGGAATCTGCATTCCGAAGATCGGCTCTTCCGTGGTTGGGACGTCGTCAAGTTCGCCAGAGTGAATCGCGTCGATTATGGCCCGAGTATATCTGAGCTTAATGCGTGATCCTTCCCCGTACGGACCACCGGACCAACCAGTGTTTACCAGCCAGGCGTTAGCGCCGTGGGTCCTTATTTTCTCGGCCAACAGTTCAGCGTACTTGTTAGGATGCCACACCATGAACGCAGCGCCGAAGCAAGCGGAAAAGGTGGCCTCTGGCTCGTCGATGCCCTGCTCAGTGCCGGCCACCTTGGCCGTATACCCGCTGATGAAATGATACATGGCCTGCGCTGGCGTTAGTTTGCTAACGGGCGGCAGAACACCGAAAGCATCGGCGGTAAGGAATATTATGTTCTTCGGGTGGCCGCCGACGCACGGAATCTTCGCGTTGTCAATGTGCTCGATGGGGTAAGAAGCACGCGTGTTCTGAGTGACAGACGTATCCGTATAGTCGACTGCCCTGGTGCGGGAATCATAGACGACGTTCTCGAGAACTGTGCCGAATCGGATCGCCCGATAAATCTCTGGCTCCTTGTCCTCAGAAAGATCGATCACCTTGGCGTAGCATCCGCCTTCGATATTGAATATCCCGTCGTCGCTCCAGCAGTGTTCGTCGTCACCGATAAGCTTGCGATTCGGGTCCGCTGAAAGAGTTGTCTTTCCCGTTCCGGACAAT
>JBFIPX010000114.1:0-10172 GCA_041609895.1 Rhodothermales bacterium | reverse complement strand
CGCTGTTCTGACTGGAAGCAGTATCAACACGTGCAAACATATTAAGTTACTGAAACCGCCATCCGGGTACCCAAATTATTCTTGAATCCTTGCCAAAGGGATCGCGGCAATTACGCATTGCGGCACGCGAGCCGAACAACAATTCTTGAACTGCTCCTGCTCGAGCTGTTCGGGCGGGCAGGATGGAAACCATCGGCTCAGCGAGTCTTGACAAACACTAAATGGAACCCGGCCTATTCGGTGAGGTAGTGTCCCTCCAACGCTCATCCGAAGCCGTCACGTATACGAAATGCGCGGACGCCATCGCTTTACAGTTCTTACGGGAGCCGCCACAGTCTTGCTTATGTCTTGGGGAGCATTTGTGACGAGCATCGATGCCGGACTGGCCGTACCGGATTGGCCTACCTCCTTCGATTCCTACGATCCGTTTAATCCCTGGCCGGATTGGTGGACGATTACGCCCGTTCTTGCCGAACACGGACACCGGCTACTGGGTGCACTTGTTGGACTGTTGACGTTGATACTTGCGTCGTGGACCATCTATGCGGAGGACCGCCGGTGGATGAAGGTGCTTTCGGTCGCCGTGCTGGTTACCGTCATGGTGCAGGGAGTACTTGGTGGACTTCGTGTGGTCTGGGTTTCGCTCGATCTCGCCGTCATTCATGCATGCGTCGCCCAGATCTTCTTCGCCAGCCTGGTCTGTATGGCCATCTTCACTTCGCGGTCGTGGGTATCGGGTATTAAGGAACGAAGATCATCCGTCCCGAAGCGGGTTCGCGTTCTAACCGTGGTGACGGTGGCAGCTGTTTTCGTCCAGATCATTTTTGGTGCGCTTCTTCGCCATCCGGGTACCGGCATAGACCTGCTGTTCGCCGGCGTACATATTTTTTGGGCATTCGTCGTCGTTGCTCTTATACTTGCGTCAGCGCAACTGATTCGCAGCGACGAACATGGTCAAGACCTCGGGCGGGCCCGCAACGTTGCCGTGTCGCTGCTGGCGGTTCAGTTCATGCTGGGCATGACCGCTTTCTTTGTGTTGCTCGACGAACAGGGAATGGTCCGGCCAAGCAACCTGCAGGTGATCGTAAACACATCCCATATGGTAGTCGGAGCTCTTTTGATGGGTGCCACCGTTGCACAGGCAACATATGCGCTCGGATGGAATGAAAAGGAGAATCACCGATTTACGGAGTCGGTCGAATTGCAACCGATGAGTGTTGGATAGTATCAGCAAATCCCTTTAGATGAGTAGCAGCCACAACCACATTCAGCGAGCGAAGTTAGCTGCAGGGCAACTGGCCACGACGTCACGACCCGCGCGCCTTTCGTTGGCCATCCAGGGAAGCGCGGTTGGCGACTATGTTGCTCTTACGAAACCGGAGATAACCTTTCTCGTGGTCCTCTCGTCAGTGGCTGGCTTCTCACTCGGGTCGCCTGCGGGAATAGACGTTTGGCTGCTTCTCATTACCGTTGTCGGTATCGGGCTAACCTCGGCCGGAGCGGGTACCCTCAATCACTATCTGGAGCGTGATCGTGATCGTGCGATGAAGCGCACGGCATCGAGGCCCGTTCCGGCAGGTCGTATCCCGGCGCTGCATGCGCGCAATTTCGGTGTGGCGTTGACCGGTGCGGGGCTCGGTATTCTTTGCCCGCTTGTCAACCCTATGACGTCGGTACTGGCCGCGCTGACTGTGGCCCTCTATCTCTTCGTCTACACCCCGATGAAGCGAAAGTCGACGCTCAACACTCTTGTGGGGACGCTTCCGGGGGCATTGCCCGTAATTGGCGGCTACGTTGCGGCGACGAATTCTTTTTTCAGTGTCGCGGCGTGGCTCCTCTTCTGCGTTCTTGCATTTTGGCAGATGCCCCACTTCCTCTCCCTCGCGTGGATGTACCGCAAGGACTACGAGCGCGGAGGCTTTGAAATGCTCCCCGTACGTGACGTCGACGGCACGGCCACTGTCCGCCAGACCGTTCTGTTCACGGCAGCCACGCTTGCGGCAAGCATCGCGCTGGCAGTCTGGGCGGGCTTCGGAGCCCTGTACGTCGCATTCGCCATCGCAGGTGCCTTCATCATGATTCGTCCGACGATTTCGTTCGCGCTGTCCCGATCGAACGCCGACGCGCGCCGGGTTCTGAAGGCGAGTGTTGTGTACATTCCAGTTATTGTTCTCGCAATCCTGCTCGATCGTCTCGTCTGATACCCGTCCCCGCACAAGGACGAACGACAGCCCTAGTCGTTATGAGATTCGCTGCAGTCGTCGCGGCCGCTTGCATTGTCCTCAGCGCCTGCCGCAATAACTCTGATTCTGAAGGCCCCAGACTAACACCCTCCGAGATCGGTCAGCTTCGCACCGAGGTTACGGAGGTGATCGACCGCTTTGGTAGAATGTGGGAAGACGAGGACATGAGCACATTTGACGAGATCGTGGCCCGGGACGAAGACCTGCTCATTATCGGCACCGATGCAGCCGAGAGGATCGTGGGATACGAGGCGTACCGGGACTCTCGATCACGGCAGTTTGCCGCTTTCGAGAATGTCGAGTTTGAAGTCTTGAATCGCGACGTGAAAGTCAGCTCGTCCGGCAGGGCGGCGTGGTTTGCAGAGGAGTTTAACCTGTTGCTCCTTTCAAAGGGCGAACCGATCAGTCTCGAGGGCCTGAGGGTCACCGGCGGCCTGGAGAAACGCGGAGCCAACTGGGTCATTGTGCAGTTGCACTACTCCGTGCCGGTGGCCGGTCAAGCTGCCGAATACTAGCGTCGTCTCGCAACACGGCTCGGCGGAGCCCGCATCAGTTGGAAGCAAAGCAGGATCTCAAATCGCTGAATCGGCAGGAGCTGGAGTCGCTCGCAGTGACGATGCGCGAGCCCTCCTACCGTGGACGGCAGCTGTTCGAGTGGATCTACGGCAAGGGGGCGACGAACTTTGACGAGATGACCAATCTCCCCAAAGCATTTCGCGAGCGCCTTGCCAAGAGTAACAGGATCAGCTTCACCGAGGTAGAGAGTCAAAAGATTTCTTCGGATGGAACGGTAAAGGTGCTGATGCGGCTCGAATCGGGCCGACACGTGGAGGCAGTCTTGATACCTGAGACGGAGGACAATCGTGTGCTGCGTGCGACGGCTTGTGTTTCCAGCCAGGTTGGATGCCCCATGGCATGTGCCTTCTGTGCGACGGGTACAATGGGCTTCCACGAGAATCTATCCGCCGGTCAGATCTTCGACCAGGCGAGAGCAATGGACGAAATCGCGCGCGAGCGGTTGGGTCGTGGACTAAGCAACATCGTATTCATGGGCATGGGAGAACCTCTGCTCAACTATTCGAGCGTGGTTCGCAGCGTTCGACTCATCTCAGACCCAGCCGGGCTAGGTCTCTCCGAGCGAAGAATCACGATCTCGACCGTGGGGCTTGCCCGGAGAATCAGAAATCTTGCTGACGAGGAAATAAATACCAGGCTCGCCGTTTCCCTTCACGCCCCGACAGACGAGAAACGAAGTGCAATCATGCCCGTCAACAGAGCAGCACGGACGGACCTGTCGGCGTTGAAGGAAGCCCTCGTGTACTACTACCGCCGGACCTCGCAACCGATTACCTTTGAGTACTGCCTGTTCGACGGTGTAAATGACACGGACGAAGACGCCGCCAATCTGGCTCAGGCCTCAAAATGGATTCCAAGCAAGGTCAATCTGATCATGTACAATCCGGTCGAAGGACTCCCATTCAGGCGAACACCGGACGGCAACATGAATCGATTTGTCCGTCAGTTGGTTAAAGAAGGTGTGACTGTTACGGTGCGTCGAAGCCGTGGTCAAGACATCGACGCTGCCTGCGGGCAGCTCGCTGTGAATGAAGCCCACGAGAGTCAGACTTAGCGCCGTCCAACAAAATCTGAATGTTATGAACTACGAAGACGTCACGCGCGAAATTCCAGACAGCGTGGTCAAGGGTACGGCCGGTTTCTTTGGAATGCTGGCAGCTATCTTTCTTCTTCCGCGACTGATCCGCTTCGCGGTCCGCAGTTACTTTTTCCGGGCGATTGCCGAGATTGTCGCGATCATTACACTGGGTCTACTCACTGAGAAGGTCACCTCATGGATTGCCGGGGAGACAGATGTGCCCGGCCCGAGCGTTGCACCCGTGGAGCATCGCAGGATTGCTGAAGAGGTGACATAACGTAGACGCCTCGGCGTGCGTGCCTTACGCGCCGCCTACCGCCTCACTTTCATCGGACCGCCTCTTGAGCAGGAAGGAGATTCCGAACATCGCGAGCCCGAGTACAGCGATCACGAAGTACGCCGTCTCGTAACCGTCGCGTCTCGTCACGTCCGAAGCGGCGAGCGCCCCCACGACCGCTCCGCCTATGAGAAGGCCCACGTTGAGGGATAGGGTCACGATTCCCTGTGCCGTTACCCGGTCTTCCAGCCGCGACTCGCGAAGAATGATATAGTTGAGTGACGACCCCAAAAGACCGCCGAGCGCAATTCCAATCATGACCGTGCCGATGTAGAAAGCCACAAGTGTCTCGAATCCCGCAACCAGCCAAAGTCCGGACGACAGAAAGACGCTTGAGACCATAACTACCTTTCGGGCTCCGATGCGATCGAGAATCCATCCGAACGCAGGAGATCCAAGCGCGACGGCTGCGGCCAGCGGCAGAAACATGAACGAGGCGGCGGACTTGCTCACCGAAAAGGTAGCCTCAGCCACCGACGGCACGAAGATGATGACGGCTTCGCAGAAGCCAGCCGCAACCGTGAGCATCAACGCAAGCCGAGACTGCAGCGACTCGAATATTTTCGGGGAAACGAGGGGACTTTCGACCTTACGCGCGTTGCGGAAGTAGAGCGCCGCGGTCACGACACCGAGGCTTACCATCAGCCAGACCCGCGGTCTCGCAATGCTCGCCACAAAATCGATTGCGTCGATGCCGTTCAGCCCAAAGGAGATCGCGGCGACAGCGATCGTGAACAGGGCCAGCCCGCGGTAATCAAATTTCGTAGAGGGCTCGCTGCTGAACAGCTGGGGCACATGCCGCCGACCGACTATGATCCCGATGCCTGCCAACGCGGGAGTGATCACGAAGAGCCATCGCCAGCTGAACTGAAGAATGATACCGCTCAGCGCGGGACCGATCAGGAAAGCGACGCCAAATACCGAACCGAGAACCCCGAGGGCACGTCCCTGGCTTTGCGGCGGAAATGTATCCCCTATGACGGCACTGGACACGGGAAACACGCCAGCGGCGCCGAGACCCTGAAGTGCCCGCCCGACAAGTACCGCCCAAAACGGAGGCGCCGCAGCCACGATCAAGGCGCCTGCCGCGAAGATTGACAGGTCCAGTACAAAGACCAGACGGCGGCCGCGCGTGTCCGCCAGCTTTGACATTAGCGGAACACCCATGAGGTTGAACAACACAAAGATATTCAACACCCATGCGATGGCACGCTCGTCTACTCCGTAGTGGTCGCGGAGCGCGGGAAGCGCCGGGCCCACCATGGCGATGTCCAGCGCAGCGATGAGGACTCCCAGGAAGAGTACCGCCAGAAGGGGTCGCTTGCGACTCGGATCGGTCAATTCAGAAGACTGCGGATAAGCGTTGGCGGCGGTAGCGCTCGTAGACGGTCAGGAGCGGATTATGTTCTCGTACAGCACACCGGACTAAGTCATGCCACGAGACGTCCCACAAAGTAAGGAGTGCGGTTTTCTCCGTTAACTCGGGCGATTGACTGCCGATACTTTTCACGACCCCATGTGCTTACGGCACAATGAAATAATGGTCAGTGAAACCGATCCCAGCCTAACGCACAATCCGGTGGACTCCGGCCGGTTCGAGGCCGAGTTTGCCGTCGGTGCGTCCAATCCCAAGAACCAAGGCCGCCAAACGCGAGCCTCGTACCATCCCTTCAGCTCCATCCGGGCGAAATTGGGAGCTTTCGCACTGTTAGAGGTGGCTCTTATCAGCGCGGCGCTCTACGTCTTCTTCCCATCCCACCTGGAGGATCAGGCAGTGGACGCAATCACAAAACGCGCCTCGGCGGTGGCCGACATGGCAGCGTACGTTGTCAGCGGCCGGACGAACCCACAGTCCAGCTCGGACATCGACGTATTGCTCCGCGCCTCCGCTCAGGTAGAGGACCTGGTTTACATCTTCCTAACCGGACCGGACGGTGCGGTCATTTCGGAAGTCAATCGAGATCCCGGTCGCTATCTGGTGAATAGTGAGATCAGGAAGCCCGGTGGATTGTCACCGCAGAACGACATCTTTCGAGTGCATCGTGCGGTAGAGGTCGCCGACGGATCCCTTCGAACGCTCCACCTCGCGATTTCGCTTGAACCGCTGACCAGGACAGCCCGAAGGAGCCGAGCAACCACTGCTGGAGTCTGCCTGCTAATCCTGTTGATCGGAATTCTTGGTGTGGTCGTCATGAGCCGGATCATTACGGCCCCCCTCAAGGAGATCGTTGCAACCGCCGAAAAGATCACGCAAGGTGAGTTGGAGCATCGAGTGAAGGTTGCGAGCGGCGACGAGATAGGTAGGCTCGGAGCCTCGTTCAATAACATGGTGGACGGGCTCAAGTCAGCGTATAAACACCTTGAAAGTGCAAACGCAACGCTGGCGTATCACTCTGAAGATCTGCAGGCGGAAATCGCACAGAAGAAGCGTGCGGAGGACGCGTTGCGAGCGAGCGAAGCCAAGTTCAGGGCCGTCGTCGAACACGCAACAGACGTCGTCGCCGTGCTCAATGAGTCGGGCCGCATTCGCTATGTTTCTCCAGCCACCATACACATGATGGGCGTGGCGCCCGAAAGCCTCGTAGGGACCCAGGTACTCGACAACGTGCACCCGGACGACCGTCCGACACTCCAGCGAGCCCTCAACCAGAGCAAGAGCCTGACGGGTATCATCGAGGCCGTTGTGAGGTGGCGACACGCCAACGGTAAGTGGCGCTACCTTGCTTTCCGCGGTCGTAATCTGGCGGACCTGCCCGGCATCGAGGGTTTGCTCTTCAATGTCACCGATGTCACCGAAGCGAAGCACTTTCAGACGGAGCTCGTTCTCGCGAAGGAGAAGGCGGAGGAGATGGTCGCACTGAAGGACAGTTTCCTGACCAACATGAGCCACGAGATCCGGACGCCTTTGACGGGGATTCTCGGTTTTGCTCAAATTCTCAAGACCGAGGTAGACGATGACAAGTTCGAACTTGTCGACCACATTCAGCGCAGCGGGCAGCGCCTGCTTAACACGCTGAACGCCGTACTGGACCTGGCCGAATTGGAAGCTCTCTCGGCAAGACCGGAACTGGAGCGCGTCGCCGTCGGACATGAGATCCGCGAAGCCGTCCACATCGTGGGACCGGTGGCGCAACTCAAGAACTTGTATGTACGCCTGAGTCTGCCGGACGAGGAGATATATGCAACGGCCAATTCCAACTGCCTTCTGCGCACCTTGACCAATCTGGCAAGCAACGCTGTCAAGTTTACGGAAGTTGGCGGAGTGACGATCTCGATGCGCAAGGATGACGACCATGTCACAATCGCCGTAGAGGACTCGGGCGTCGGCATTTCGGAGTCCTTCATGCCCTCACTCTTCGGCGAATTCACACAGGAGTCGACCGGCAATGCGCGTAGCCATGAAGGTAGCGGATTGGGGCTCGCCATCACTCGACGCCTCGTTGACCTGATGAACGGAACGATCTCGGTCGAAAGCACGAAGGGCCGTGGAACGACCTTCTTTGTAACGCTGCCGCTCGCGAGCGACCAGGAAGGCAGCGGAGACCACTCGGTTTCGCCTACTGCGTCGGATTTGCGCTCTCGCCTCAAGTCTGTACCGATCCAGCGGGACCGGCTCGCTTCATAGGCCGTGAAGGCCGCCGGATGAAGAAAAACTGGGTAGAACGGTTCGTGGAGCGCTGATTTATCACGAACTAGGCCCTTTGGGGACACAAATCTGGAACATTGTTTGTGCCTCCGTCTTGGAAACGTTCTTGTCCGACGAAATGACAGCCGGGAACACCACCCCATAGAAGAAATGCCTACGTACGTTTATCGCCGAGAAGACGGGACCACGTTTGAGGTTGAGCAGCGCATTACGGAGGAAGCGTTGACGACTTGTCCGACCACTGGTCAACCGGTCACGCGTGTCATCAGTGGAGGCACCGGCCTAATTTTCAAAGGCTCGGGCTTCTACCTCACCGACTACGTCCGAAATCAAAACGGATCAGCCTCGAAGGAGCCCTCGAAAAACGGCAAGGCCGAGTCCGTGAAAGGCACGACCGAGAAGACGTCCGCAAAATCTGGGTCCGACTCGAGCAAACCTGCCAAGTCCGAGTCCAAGTCGAGTGGTAGCTCCGACAAGTCAGACTGACTCCGGCGCTCGGCTGCCAACAAATAGCTTCTAGCCGGTCGATGCAGCCGCAGATTCGATGATGCTGATGAAAGACTCGGCACGCAGGCTGGCACCGCCAATCAGGCCTCCATCGACGTCCGGCTGACTCAGCAGTTCGTCTGCGTTGTCAGGCTTCATGCTTCCACCATAGAGGATCTCGATACTACCAGCCGTGTCGGCACCAAACTGATCTGAGAGCAACCCGCGGATGTGCTCGTGCATCTCTTGTGCTTGTTCGGGGGTAGCGGTATGACCGGTTCCGATGGCCCATACGGGTTCGTAGGCTATCACCAGACTTCTGCCGCTGTCGATATCGACATCCTCCAGGCCCCTGCTGATTTGCCTTGCAACCACATTGTGGGCAGCGCCACTCTGGCGCTCTCCCAAGTGCTCTCCAACACAGACAATCGGTACCAGGTCACGGTCGACGGCGCGCCGGACCTTGAGGTTGACGGACTCGTCTGTTTCAGCGAAGTACTGACGGCGCTCCGAATGACCGATAATGACGTAGCGACATCCGACCGCGGTCAGCATGTCGGCTGAGACCTCGCCTGTGTAAGCCCCGGCGTCTTCGAAGTGCATGTTCTGCGCACCCAGATAAACCGACGAGCCGTCTATCGCCCGTGCGACGTCGGCAAGATTCACCGCCGGTGGGCAAATCGCAACGCTGACCTCTTCGTGTTCGTTCAGTGATTCAACAATGTTGCGCGCCAGCTCGATCGCCGAGCTCACGTCCGTGTTCATCTTCCAATTTCCTGCGATCAGCATCTCGGTACCTATTCATTCCTTGGGTGATTTCTGACGGCTATAATTGTCGTCCGCCTATCGATCTAGGACGGCGGCGTCGCACCGATCTCTGCGACGTCTCGCATGAGGGCGGGCAGAGTACCCGTGCCGGTATACTTGGCGACGATGCGACCCCGATGGATCAGGATCCTCCTGGGGACGACCTGCACATTATACGCTCGGGCAAACGGGTCGTCTCTTCCTTCGGGCAGTGCCAATTGGGTCTTCGCGAAGTCCCTCGACTCAAAGAAGGCCTCGTTAATCACGGAGTCCGGATCGACAGAAATGGACACGTACGAGACGCCGTTTGCTGCTGCGGCTTGTATTACAGAATCTCGGATAGACGCCTCGCGCAGGAAACCGTCATTGCGGGGCTCAAAAAATTCGAGCAGGAACGTCCCGACTGATTCGGAAGAGAGTTCGAACTGATCGCCATTCCACGTGCGGCCGGCTACCTTCGGGGCAGGCATGCCCGGCATCAAGTTCTCTAGCTCGTAAATGGCGTCTTTGGCCCATCCAGCCCACTGTGTATCCGCATAGTTCGATCTCAAACTCCGGGCGCGCTCTACCGCCTTTTCGACGCGACCACTGTCTACAAAAGCCAGGACTACTTCGGACTCGAACGCGGCCTTCCTGTCTGGCCCCGTTGCCTTCTCGATAAACGACTCGAGTCTAGCCACGGCCGAATCCAGACCGTTGCGCCGCGATTCCGCCCTCCGCACGGCTCGGGCAACTTCCACGAAGCCGGGTGTGTCCACATCGAGCTTCAACGCGCGCTCCACGGCCACCGAGTCTCGGATCCCGTCTAGCATCAGAATGGACTCAACAGCCGCAACTTCTGCCCCGATCGTACCGGGAAACTGACTCTGGAGATTCCAAAGAAGCTCTGCCGTCAATGCGAATCGGTCGCGACGGCTCTGCGCCGTCAGGTCTCCTGACTGCACGATCGCCAGCAACTCGCGGTTGTGGACCGCTTTTGTGTTCCGATACGCGAGCCAT
>JBFIPX010000113.1:0-10249 GCA_041609895.1 Rhodothermales bacterium | reverse complement strand
GGTTAGCCGTGTGCAACGCCGCGTGCAGCCCGGCGAGCGGACCCTCGCCCGGAAAGTTGTCGGCGACGCACGCGTAGCCTTCGATGGAGTCTGACGGACTGCGTACGCTCACGATGACCTCGTCGGCAACCCCCTTCACCTCGTCAAGAACCCTCATGATCATGGGCCTTCCGTCGACCTCGTGCCATGCCTTGGTGCTGCCAAATCGGCTGCTTCCTCCGCCTGCTAGAACGACTCCCGTGACGGACCGGGTGCGTGTAGTCGTGGGTTCACTCATCGGTTCTTGTGCAACGATTTGAAACCGCCGTTCTCACTTGCTGATACTGCGCGTTCCGTAAAGCGAAATGTGCTAAATGCCTTCTTCAACCTCAGCGTCTAACTGACTTCTTGCTCGTCGATGATGTCGTCTACCCAACTCAGAGCGGCCATCATTCCCGGAAATCCAAGGGTGGTGGTCGCAAGAAGGACCGCATGGTGAATCTCTTCAGTCGTGCAACCAGCACCCAGCGCCTTGCGGCAGTGTGCATGGACAGCACCCTCATGTCGCATCCCGACGGCGATGCCCAGCTTCACCAGCTGAGCCGTCTTCTTCGGCAACGGTCCGGCCGCCATCGTGGCACTACCGAGGGACTTGTAGGCTGCGCCGACATCCTCGTACTCTCGTAGGAACTTGGTGAAACGTTTCGGTGGCTGTGACATCTGTTCGTTCCATTGGAATTGGTGTGTTTCGAAAAATGTAACTTGCTGGCGGCAGCGTTGCATCGGGTAGCACGCGTATTCCCCTGCAACTGGCTGAAATAACACGTGGAGTTTGCGAAGCTCCTGCATCGTCTCGACCGACTTCCGGCGGCTGATAGAGACATTCGATAGTTGTCCCTGCCCGCTGCTGGCAGCCCGGATGCGCTCCAAATTGGCAGCCATTGCCGCTGCGACTATTTCATCTGTCGAAAGTTGATCGCAATTCCGAAACGGAAGTCAGGCGTGGTAACGTCGTAAGCAGCAAGCACCAGCCACGCACCAAAGTTTCCGATCAGCCCGAAGGACACGCTCGGTTCGTTTCGTACGGTCATCGTTCCTTCCTCCGTGAGTCGTGCCCCGATCCCAATTGCCGGCTGTAGTGGAGACCCGAACGCATCATAAAACCCGGTGACGCCCGCAATCAGATTCTCCGGCCCGCTGGCTCTACCGAAAACCTGTCGGTTGACGGCAACCTGGAGCAGAAAACCGCCCTTAGGCTCTACGTACCCTGACATCAGCCCGATCGGTGCCTTTGACGCACTTCCAAAATAGCCGACGGTACCTCCGAATATGGCGATTCCGCCCACGGCCGCCACACCGGCAAGGGCGGCAGGATATAGCCGATCTTCATCATCGTCGTCATCGTCATCGTTCTTGGGCTTGATCAGGTCACCGATACCATTGCCGCCGGACCGGCCGGCGCTGCGTTCTCTGCCAGACGACGACTTGTCTGCCTGATCGTCGTCCGATTCGCCGGACGTCCGGTCGTCTGCTTCCGTATCCCGATCGCCATCCTGTGAAATAACGTCTCGGGCTGGACGATCATATCCACGATCAACGCGCGTACGATCAACGAGTCCTGTCCGCCCGACCTCATCGCGACGGTCGCGCGTCGCCCTATTGATAGCCCCGGGCGGCGGCACCCATCGGCGACGACCATCCCTCCACGAAATCCAGATGTCGATGTCCGGGATGCAGACAGTCCGCTCGGGCGGAGCCGTTGGAGGGTAGCGGCGCTGGCTTGCGGCGGTCCGTTCGTTGTCCTTCTCTACGGCGAAGACGATCCGCACAATTCGGGGAGTACCCAGCCGGAAGCCGCTTCTGAAAATGGCGCGAGCGTCCTCGGCTCGCTTTTCGACAAAGACGGAATCCCACTGCGTATTCGTGATCTCGACAAACGTTATCGATGGTACCTCTCCCAGGTCAAGTGTATCCAGAGGAAGGAACATCTCGGCGATGACTCCGCCCCGAGCGACAACAGGCATCAATAGATCGATCGACTCGATAATGACGCGTTCCGGCATTTGATCGCCAGGAACCTTGCGGCCGTGCAGAATTCCCTCGTCGCTCGATTTCCATTCGAGGGCGAAGCGCATTGATGGAAGACCAAGGGAGTCGGAGAAGGCGTAATGAACAGCCAGCGTATCCACAAACGGCAGCAGGCTGTACTCGGTGTAATCGAGGCGCGGAGGAGACTCTCCCGGATTCGTGGAAGGTCTGTTCTCCGGCCACTCCACTACGTATGTCACTCCGTCGAACGCTGATTGGCCACGCGCGTCCAGGGAAGTGATCGAGTATCCTGAAACAAGGACACCAAGTGCGGCTGAACGGATGGTCACTTGGAGCACGCGAAATCGGCCAAATCGGGAAGGTAAACGCATCTTTAATGCTCCCGGCCGCCTACGATCGGGCGATCGTCAATTGATCCTGTTAGTCAGCGAGAAGAAGCCGCAAAGAAAGTGCCGCGCCTCTCATTTTGAAGCACGTCGATGCCATATTCTTCATGCAATCGGAGAGCAACGAGGCGTCTTCAATGCAAAGCTGGGGTACACCTCAAACTGGAACTCAAGAGAACCTAAGTGAAAATGCTTTTCAGCCCTGCCGCCCGTCGGATGGCGCATCTAGTTGCCCTGCTAATTCTAGCTGGTGTCGGCTGCCGGCAGGCGAATGACGTCACCCCGGAGACCGATAGCGACACCGTCAAGCCAAAGATGGCGTTTGCAGACGTAACGGCCTCGGTCGGGCTGGACGAGTTCCGTCACGTAAACGGCGCACAAGGGCAAAAGTGGTTTCCGGAGACAATGGGATCCGGTGCCGGATTCATCGACTACGACTCTGACGGATGGCAGGACATCCTGCTGGTTGGAGGCGGCACGTGGACGGGTGAAGATCGATCCGACGTCCGCTCTCTGTGGCTATACCGAAACAACGGTGACGGTACCTTCACGGACAGAACCTCGGAGAGCTCGCTCGCCAGATACAGAGACTACGGAATGGGAGTCGCCGTGGCAGACTACGACAACGACGGTGATGACGATTTCTACTATACGACCATCGACAGGAACCGATTATTTCGCAACGACGGTGGCCGATTCGTAGACGTATCCGAAGATGCAGGCGTCGCGGGTGGTAGCGTGTGGAGTACCGCCGCCGTTTTCACAGATGTCGATCGCGACGGTCTGGTCGATCTGTACGTTGGCAATTATGTCAACTGGTCCCCGGAGAACGATGTCTTGTGTTCTCGTGGAGACGGAGTCAAGATCTACTGCACGCCCCAGTTGTACGTGGGCGCTCCGGCATATTTCTTTCGGAATCTGGGAGGCGGTGTCTTCGAAGATGCGACGGCCAGGTCCAACCTTGGCGGCGCTGGTAAGACGCTTGGAGCCGTCGAACTCGACTTCGACGGCGATGGCTCGCCGGACATTGCGGTGGCAAACGACACCAACCCGGACCATCTCTTCCAAAACCAGGGTGATGGCACCTTCGAGGATGTGGGTGTCGTGAGTGGAATCGCGTTCGACGAACACGGACGAGCTCGAGCCGGCATGGGTATCGACGCGGGGTACGTCGACGCGGACGATCGCGCCAGCATTGTGGTCGGTAATTTCTCCGATGAGATGATCGGGTTCTATAAGTACATAGGCAACGGCATCTTTGTTGATCGGGCTGCGGCTTCGCAGATAGGCCGGACGAGTCTGCGAACGTTGACTTTCGGCCTCTTCCTTTTCGATGCGGATCTCGACGGAGATCTTGATCTTTTCGCTGCTAATGGCCACGTTCAGCAAGATATCGAGACCGTTCGTGACAACACAACCTATCGGCAGGCGCCCCACCTCTTCGAGAATAGCGGAGACGGTACATTTCGAGATGTGGCCACGACTATTGGTGGACCGCTTGCGCAACCACTTGTTGCTCGAGGCGCTGCCTACGCCGACTACGACAAGGATGGGGATCTGGATATCCTCCTGACGGAAAACGATGGTCCGGCGTTTCTGCTCCGAAACGATTCCGAAGTGGATCGCGAATTCCTGAGAGTTGAGACGGTAGGAGTGTCGAGCAACCGTAGTGGCATTGGTGCTCAGGTGACCGTCTGGAATGATGGTCGAAAGCAGTCGCGCCGCGTAAGATCAGGAGGAAGCTACCTGTCGCAATCAGAGATGGCGTTGACGTTCGGACTCGGATCGGGCAAGAAGGCAGACTCGGTCCGGGTCGCGTGGCCAGGCGGAATCGTAGACCGGCTCTACGACGTTCCCGCCGGTCAAACGGTTGTGGTTACGGAGTCCGGCGCGGCAAGCTGACTTCGAAGTCACCTGTTGCGTATCCGGTCAATCATCGGATGATCGGGGTCGATGGCAACGGCCCGATCGAGCGCTTCACGGGATCGTCTTTGGTTTCCCGTCTGATCGTAGAAGACATAGAGATTCAGCCATGCCTCTACAATGGTTGAGTCTTGTGCCAGGATGGAGCGATACCTCCGCAGCGCCTCGGTGGTATCTCCAATCTGGAGCATCGCCGTTGCCGTATTTGTCCGCAATTGCAAATTATTGGGCCGCATGGCTTCGGCGATCAGGTATTGATCAATCGACTCCTTGATGCGACCCGATTGTCTCAGCGCGTTTGCATACTCGAGGCGTGCCTCGAAGCTGTCGGGGAAGTCGCCGGCTCGCGTACGCAGACGATTTACCTCGCGTTGCTCCTCCTGGACCTCTGCCGCCCGGTTGAGAACAGCTCGCCCCTCCTCCTGTCTACCAAGTCGTTGCAACGCCTGGCCCAAATTGAAAAGCGCACTGAAGTCCCATGGACGCTCCTTCACTACGTTCTCGAGTACGGGGACTGCTTGATCAAACTTCTCCGTCTTCGCCAGAAGCGCGCCCAACATGTACCGATAGTCGGCGTTGTTCGGATCGAACCTCGTTGCCCCTCGGGCGTGGCGAAGAGCCTGCGAGTAATCTCCGCTGGCTTCGTACCATTCGGCGAGGCTCATGATAGCAGGCGCGTAGGTGGAATCGAGTTGAATGGCTCGTTGATATGCGAGTCTCGACGAGTCGCTTTCTCCCAGTTGCCAGTATGCGCCGCCGACGGCGTGCCACGCGCGCGCCTCCGGTCGTGACCGCGCCTCGCGCCGATAGGCCGACACGGCATCCTGGTACCTCTTGTCCCGGAAGTACACGTTACCCAAGTTGTGCCAAACGCCCGGATATTCAGGGTCAATAGCGATCACGTTCCGGAAGGCCGATGCGGCCTCGTCCAGTCGCTCCATTTCAAAGAGGAGCCGGCCCCGTACGAAGGCAGCGTCCGCAAGACCGGGTCTCCGCGCTGCTGCGGTGTCCGCGAGAGCCAGCCCTCGCAGAAACTGCCCTTGCCTAAGTGCATCAACGGCGGCCGTTATTAGATCCCGGACCTCTCCCTGCAATGCGGTCGCCCGATCGGGGGAAGGGATTTCACCGGTGTATCGTCCGTAATATGATCTTGCCAGTACCGTATCGCCCTGAAGTACAAGCAGGCGCGCTCGGTTGAAGAGCATCGCCCTCGAGGACGGATCCGCTTCCTCGATCGCGCCAAGCACGAAATCAGCGTCTTCGAAACGGCCTTGTCGAATTCGTACTGCCGCGAGCACGTTGGCGTAATACAGGTCCGTGCTGCGATTCGCGCCGAAGCGCGCCAAGGCCGCCACCTCGTCGAGATAGTTCGGGCTATTGGCCGCGTATGAGACAGCCTCCTGGATCAGGTTCGAATTGAAGGGCTGCCAGTACAGAAGGGATCGGTAGAGAAGCAGGGTAGACAGGGTGTCCTGATTGGCCTTCGCCTTTTGAATTGCCTGGCGCAGCAGCGAATAAGGAGGCTCCAGCTCCGCGACGGCCAATACCGCCAACGAGTCGATGAACGACCCTTCGTAGAAGAGGCGATCCATCACAGCCTTGTATGCGGCGGCTTCCTGTTCCGGTGTCCTGCCCTTTACGAAGGGATATCCGGACTTGAGTCGTGCGAGCTGAGCGGCAACCACCGATCGCTCGAAGGGGTCGATCTCGTAAGCGTCTGATCCCTTGAAAGCTCGCAACTCTGAAAAGCGGGGGGTGGCAAGGAGCGCCTGATGGAACTGGTCTGCGATCAGATCATAGCCGACGTAGTTCGGGTGTAGGTGGTCATCGAAAAGCGAGTTGTCCTCAATGCCCGAGATGCTCCGTTGCCTGAACGTCGGCCCGATTTCCACCAGGTAGACATTCTCTTTTTCGGCGAGGCTTCGGATGACCTCGTTGATTCGCTCCGGTGCCCTGAAGCGGACGTCATCCATCTCTTTGGCTTCGAGGAAAGCTTCCCTTGCGGCTCCGGAGTCGCCCGCTTTCAGGCGGTCTATGCCGAGGCTGTAACTCGCGACGGCTGCGCTGTCGTCGCCGAGGGGTGCCTGACCGGCCAGATTAGAGACTACCGTTCCAACGTACACCGGTACGTCGTTGTCAGTCATCACATCGAGGACCGACGCCATGTTTCTCTCGAACTGCTCGACTCCGGCGCGAAACACCTCGTCATCGAACTTGATGGTGCGGTCGCCGACGACGCGAGCCATGAGCGTTCGCACCTGCGGTGATTCCTGGTCGGTGGCCGTGGGGTCCGGGGCGAGCGCTCCTGCCACGAGTGAATATAGAGCCGTCCCTTTCAGGCGTATGAGCAGGCGCTTCATCCATACCCGGTTGCCGAGTTGATAGATGGTGCTGCCGGCGCCGAAGGCTCCGTAGTATTCATTGTGGCCCGCGTAGATCACGACCGCATCCGGCCGCTGGTCAACCACGGCATGACGGAGGTCCCAGATCGTGAACGAGTTGACGGCGGTCATGCCGAGATTCACGACCTCAATGGTCATGCTGGGGGACTGCGCCTCGAGGCGGGCCTGAAGGCGTGCCGGAAAGCCGTAATAGAAGCTGTAAGGGAAGCCGACGGTCGACGATCCTCCAAGCACGAATACCCGGAAGACGCTGTCGGGCTTTTCAGATAGGAACGGGTCGAACGCGACGGCCGGCTGGAATCCGTCGAAGTATTTCTTCGCGAACTCGGGGTTAAATGCGAGATAGTCGGACTGGCCCGGTATGTCTCGAAAAGGCGTTCGTGCGTCCTGTCCAACACCGGCGATGCGAAGGACGAACTCGACGGTCAGGAGCAGCACTATCGGAAGTGCGATTGCTGCGAGCCTGAACGCAACTTGCTTTGGCTGCATAGAGGTGCTTGCTACCGTTAGGAGGGATTAGTAGCTTACTGAAAAGGTTTTCAAGACGTTCCTTGCCGCAATTGAGAGCTATTAGCGACTTCAAGATACAAGACCGCACCCGTTTCGACTCTCGCTCATGAGCTCCATAAAAGATGTCGCCAACCTCGCGGGTGTCTCGATCTCGACGGTCTCGCGGGTTCTCAACAAGTCGTGCCCTGTAAGCGAAAACAAACGCCAACGGGTGCTTAAGGCGGCCAGTCAGCTCGGTTACGTTCCGAATCCGGCCGCAAGAAGCCTACTGCTTCACAAAACGGGTGTCGTAGGTGTCGTCATTCCTTACGCGAGCGGGGAGTTCTTCTCGGAGTTTCTTTCCGGTGTGGACCAGACTGCGGCTGACCGCGAATACTTTCTTCTCATATCGATCTCCCGCCGAAATGAAGCCGACCTGCTGAAAGCCATCCGCAGCCTTGACAAGCGTGTGGACGGGCTCGTCGTGTGGGCGCCCGAAATGGGTCCGACCGATATCATAGACCTGGTTTCAGGTTCCACGCCCGTGCTCTTGGTCAATCGCCATGAAAATGACATCGAATCGGATTGCGTCGACTTCGATAACTACGGTGGAATGACGAAGGTGGTCGACTACCTGCTCGACCTGGGTCATCGTGACATCGCGTTTATCGCTGGGCCTCCGGCTGCGGTTGACGCGAAGGCCCGGTTGCAAGCCTTCCGCGAAACGCTTCAAAAGCGGAGCATAACCCATCGCTCTGATCTGGAGTTCAGCGGCCGATTTACGATTGAGGACGGTTTCCAGGCCGCGCAACGGATTCTTGAGATGGAACGGAGACCGACGGCCATCGTGGCGTCGAACGACCAGTCGGCATTCGGAGCACTCAGAGCTCTCCGGGAGGCTGGCGTCGACGTTCCCGGGGACATATCGGTGACCGGATTCGACGATGTGCCCAGTGCCTCCTTTTTCTCGCCGCCACTAACGACGGCACGGGTACCCGTTCGCAGGATGGGTGAAGTCGTTATCGATACCCTTCTGGACCGTCTAGTTGAACACCGAACGAGCTTCGAGCGGCGGACGCTTGAGGTAGATTTGATCGTCCGGCAGTCGGCTGCTCCGCCTCGCAGCCACGCCTAGCCTCATTTCACTACATCAAAGTCGGAAGACGACGCAGAGAACACAGACATGAGAAATAATCCATTTGTGGTTCGAGTCGCGCTCATCGTCGCCTTGGGCGGGTTCTTGATGGGATTTGACGCGTCCGTGATCTCCGGCGTCGTCAAGTTCATCGAGCCGGAGTTTGGTCTTACGAAGATTCAGCTTGGGTGGGCCGTCAGCTCCCTCACGCTGACGGCGACACTGGCCATGATGATTTCCGGGCCGTTGAGCGACCGACTGGGCCGCCGCATCGTGCTGTTTATCGCGGCAGCCCTCTTCGCGGTCTCGGCCATCCTTTCTGCGGTTGCTCCGAGCTTCTGGACCCTGGTAGTAGCGCGCATGATCGGTGGTTTCGGTGTAGGCGCGTCACTGATAATCGCCCCTATGTACATCGCTGAGATTTCGCCTCCGGACGTTCGCGGCCAGATGGTCTCGTTTAATCAGCTCAACATCGTCATCGGTATCTCGGCGGCGTTCTTCACCAACTATCTGATCCTCAAGTTCTCCCAAACAGATGCAGCATGGGTCCAGGCGCTCGGCATGGATGTTCACCAGTGGCGGTGGATGCTGGGCCTCGAAACGCTTCCAGCCGTGATCTACTTCGGCGCCCTCTTCTCCGTACCGGAAAGTCCTCGCTGGCTCGTAATGAGGGGGCGCGAAGAGGAGGCGCTCGTCACCATGGTTCGTGCTTCCGGCGAGGAAGCCGCCCGCGCCGAGATCGCAGCAGTACATGACAGCATCGCAGCCAGCAAGGACAAAGACAAGGTCGCCCTGTCCGAGATATTTGCGCCCGCTATGCGACTCGTGCTGACCATCGGAATCGTGGTCGCTGTGGTTCAGCAAATCACCGGAATAAACTCGGTGTTCTTCTATGCACCGATGATATTCGAACAGTCCGGGATCGGTACGGACGCCTCCTTCTCGCAAGCAATCATGGTGGGACTCGTAAACCTCGTGTTCACGGTCCTTGCGATAGCGCTCATCGACCGACTTGGACGAAAACCGCTTCTGGGATTTGGCCTCGCCGGTATCGCGCTCTCCATGTTTCTGCTGGCCTTTGGGTTTTATTCGGCCACCTACACACTCTCCAGTGACGCGCTGGATACGCTGCCGCCAGAGATCAATACCGAGCAACTCGCGCCGGTCCTGGACCAGACATACAAAGGAGACGTCGTGTACAAGACTGCGCTCGCGGAGGCTCTGGGGGACGATGTCGCGACGCAGTACGAGTCGCAGCTGATTTCCGCTGCCATCACGATGAACCCTACGCTCATACTGATTGGCATCCTTGGATTCGTAGCATGCTTCGCCTTCTCGATCGGGCCGGTCATGTGGGTGCTCTTTTCGGAACTCTTTCCAAACCGAGTCCGAGGTCTGGCGATCTCGTTTGTGGGCCTTATCAACTCGGGCGTCAGTTTCCTCGTGCAACTCGTGTTCCCGTGGGAACTCGCCAATTTCGGAAGCGCGATGACATTTCTCATCTACGGCCTATTTGGTGCTGCCGGATTTGTCTTCGTGATGCTGGTACTTCCGGAGACGAAAGGAAAGTCTCTCGAGGAGCTGGAAGCTACGCTGGTCAAGTCTCCAGCATGATCCAATTCACACGCTGATTACCCATTAACAGCAATGGCAATATGAGAATGAAGAAGGCGGCCTTCACTGTATTGTGTTTGGCGACTTTGACGGTTGGGTGCGACCGCCCCGACGAGGTGCCGGAGGGTCCGATCAAGGTGGAACTCCGACAAGAGGATGGTGCATACCGCATTTATCGGGGAGGCGAACCGTTTTACATCCGGGGCGCCGGTTTGGAACGGCAGCCGCCCGGGGCAGGCAGCATCGAACTACTGGCGGCGCACGGCGCAAAT